>CAVFVX010000232.1:0-2029 GCA_963626075.1 Acutalibacteraceae bacterium | reverse complement strand
CGTAATACCCCGTCAGATTTCGATTTGTACGACACTCAAACTTTGAGATTTTCAGCCCACAGTGCTAATTCTCTGTGGCTTGTGCTCCGCTTGAATACCTTGCCATCCAGCAGTTTCGCACCCTTGCAGCTCGGGACAAGCCGGGCATTCGTCTGTCCCATGCCGCTACCTCCAGAAGTGGCAAAAGGCACTATGATTTTGCCGGACAGATTATAGCTTTCCAAGAAGGTGTTGATGATTGTCGGAGCAACGTACCACCAAATCGGAAAACCTACAAAAATCACGTCATACTCGTCCATATTATCCCGCTTGGCGGCAATCGTCGGGCGGGAGTTCGGGGCATTCATCTCAACCGTGCTGCGGGCCTTCTTATCCATCCAGTTCAGGTCTGCTTTCGTGTAAGGAATCTCCGGCTCAATGGCGAAAATATCTGCCCCGATAGCCTCAGCCAGCTTTTCTGCAACCTGGGCGGTGGTGCCGGACACAGAGAAATATGCAACGAGTTTTCTGCTCATAAAGAAACTCCAGTGAATAATGTTCTTTGAATTATCTATAGTTTCCTGTGAGCAATTCTAACAACATTCGCCCTTGATTGGAATCTCGACAGGCACTTCATCTTGAAGAACTTGATGACATCGTTCGCTTTCTTCACAAACTCGCTCGTAATGACCTTCGTTTCAAATACCTTGCACTTCTGATTACGCAGATTCTTCAGCGATTCATCCGGCGTCATCTTTGTGTTCTTGAGCTGCTCCTGCAGAGTCTTGACTATGACTGCTGCTATGAACGACAGCATCAGGTGGCCTCTGAGTGTCTCTTCTGTCTGTACTCTGAGAGGAAGCATCTTCGTATTGTTCTTACATACATCGAACACCTGTTCAATCTGCTGCCTTGTATAGTATTCGAAGAGGACTTTGTCTGTCGGCAGCTTGCGTGAGGAATAGAGAACGAAGAGTCCTCCGTTCATTCTTATGTCATAAATGTCATCATCGGAGTAATCCTTGTCTTTATTGAGGGAGGCCTTATCCGTCTCGAGGTCCTGCATCATCAGATCTCTGCCGAGGTATGCATAAGCAATGTTTCCTTCTCCCTCAGCAGGTGTTTCATCATCTCTCAGTATTCTGCTTTTACCTTTCGGAGCAAGCAGCACCCTCTTTTTGACAAGGTAGAGACAGCGTCCGTTGAACCTGATGAAGTTCTCTTTCTTCTCAAGAGTGGGAAGACAGTCATCTACAAGAAGATGGAAGAGTTTCGTCTTCTCCGGAAGCCTGGAGAGAAATGAGATTCCTTCTCTATAAAGCTCCTGGGTATTGTCGTCCGTAAGGTATCCCGCATCGAGAATTGCAAACTTAGTATCTATGTTGTAAGCCTTTAACTCCTTTATGGTCCTCGTCAGGGTACTGACGTCTATCACATTACCCGGAACATAGCGGAAGAATATCGGGAGATTGGTATTCCTCTGTACGACATAGATGAGTCTGATCTCATTCGAAATCTTGCCGTTATGATTGCTGATTGCGGTAAGCGGGAAATGAATGCTGTTGGGTAATCCCGTCGAGTCTATGAGAACCTCTTCTCCGTCTTCAGTCTTCTTCAGTACATCCGTGAAGTACCTGGCAAAGAACGAGCGGTATGACTGTTCCTCTCCGATTGAGGCAAGCAGGTCGCTTACCCTCTGACTTGAGAGATTTGCCTTCGGGTAAAGAATCCGGGCATAGTTTCCTTCCCACCAGTCCTCGGCATAGTTGTTTGCCATGTCGGAGAGGACATAGAACATAACCATTGCTCTGACGGAGTCCATGTTGCCGTAATCAAGAGCCCCGATTGCATCATAGAGGTTATTGTCTCTGATGAACTGGTCGATGAACCAGGAGTCTCCGAAGTCGATGATGAGCTTCTCCTTTCTGTTCTTTCTCTCTATCGGCGGGAACTGGGAAGCGTCTACAGTAGTGTATGTATCTGTTTCCTCGTCATAGGTGAAATAGCCTCTCTTTCTGTTACGATAGATGTGCTTCTCCTTGTCTATGAC
>CAVFVX010000231.1:0-2035 GCA_963626075.1 Acutalibacteraceae bacterium | reverse complement strand
GCCCTCGTTGCCTTCTTCACGTACGGATAGCCGTTTATGACACGGGAAACGGTGGATGGTGAACATCCGGCCTCTTCTGCGATTTCATAGATGGTTACGTTCGACATTACGCCTGCTCCTGAGCCTTCTTTCCTTCAAGTGCATGGATGCACTTCACGACCATCTCATGGTACGGTACTTCGATTCCCGTGTCATGTGCCGCTTCTACGACGGAGCCGCTTATCGTGTCGACTTCGGTCCTCCGTCCGTCACGGATGTCTGCATAGATTGATGTGTAGCCGTTCGGGGCGTTGATGAGTACAGTCTCGACATCGTTTATGACTTCATCTTCGTTGAAATCGAGGCCCAGGGCGTTCGCGACCGTTACGGCCTCGTGGCAGAGCTTCCTCATAATCCAGTTTGCATTCTTATCTGTATGGATGAATCCGAGCGGTACCTGGAAGAGGGCGGTGAGGGAGGAAGCTGCAGTGTTCGTGAACATCTTCTTCCAGATCTGCTTCTGTACGTTGTTCTCCGTGTGGCACTCGAGGCCGCAGGAAGTGAATGAAGCAGCAATCGGCTTCAGTGCGTCGCTGTTGCCGTCAAGAAGGCCGATGCTGCTCATGCCCGATCCTCCGTGGTTCACGAAGCCCGGTTCGATTACTGATGAGTTATGCTGTGTCGAACCGATTATCACATGGAGCCTGTCGGCAAACTTCAGAAGTTTGCTCTCATGACCCGCTCCGTTCTGGAGTGTCATGAGATAGGTGTTCTTTCCGATTAGATGCTTATTGGTTTCAAGCGCTGAAAGCGTGTACATCGATTTCACGAATACGATGACGAGGTCCTGTTCGGGAAGAGATTCCGAGTCGTTTACCGCCCTGGGTCTTTCTACTGTTATGCTGCCGTCCTTCTCCTTTATCCTGACGCCGTCTTTATTGATTGATGCGACGACGGAAGGCGAGAGATCGACGAGTGTCACGTCGTTTTCCTTTGAGAGATATCCTCCGAATAGCGAGCCCATTGCTCCTGCACCGAGTACGGTAATCCTCATATGTACCTCCATGATTGAAATCGATTTCAATACCATTCAATTTAAACATGCTTCTTCCTTCAGTTCAAGTGGAAAGTTCGGTTAATGGAGGAGGAAAGGGGAGAATTCTGCGGGAGTGAGGTTTATGTACTCTTCCTGTATGAAATTGCTTTGGATATCGGTCTTATATGGTTTGTAAAATCGCTCCGTTTTCTCTGTAATATCTTCAGATTATGTTTGACAGAAGAGGGGAGTGTTTCTTAGAATTTCAATTGAAATCGGTTGCATTATGATTTCAATTCAGGTGAAAAAGAGGAAACACAGTGGTAAGTAACAGAATCGGTCTTGAGTACAAGTATGATTTTTCGTCTCCGAAGTTCCGCACGGCTTTCGAGTTTCTTTCGAGAAAGGACCTGGGGTCCCTTCCTCTCGGATGGATCGACCTCGATAACGGCGTTCGCGCTTCCGTCCAGGGCTACGAGACAATAGCTCCCACAGAGGGCTTCTACGAGACACACGAGAAGTTTTTTGATATCCAGTACGTGGTATCGGGTAAGGAGTATGTCGGAGTAACGACAAGAGACGGACTCAAGGTGAAGACTCCCTACGACAAGGACGGTGATATTACCTTCTATTATGATCCGGAAAGAAAGGACAGCATGGTCTATCTCGAGGACGGTGACTACATCATCCTCGCTCCCGAGGATGTCCATAAGCCGAGGCTTATGGCTGGAGAGAAGGTGACGGTGAAGAAGATTGTCGTCAAGGTTCCGGTCTGAGCGTAAGGTGTCAGCTCTCAAGCCCCTCCGGGGGCTTTTGTATTGCCCCGTTGTATGGAAAATGCATAAACGTTTCGGAGAAAAAGAGCCTCAACGAAGGCGTTATGCAGCAGCTATCTTCTTTTCGGATAAGACAATGCCGTCTCAGTATTACGCTCTTGTTCTCAGAAAATTTGTTCTCTTTAATTCCCGTGAAATGTGAATGGAAAACGCATAAACCTTTCGGAGATGAAAACGGGGAAAA
>CAVFVX010000230.1:0-2040 GCA_963626075.1 Acutalibacteraceae bacterium | reverse complement strand
GCCGATGCTCTCGTAAATGCGGAAGAGAAAGGACTCACCGGAGACAAGCTTGAAACCTTAGATGAGCCGAAAAGTAGAACTACTTTCTGATCATCAGATTCTTCTCTCTAAAGCTCTCCACTTCAACATGGGCGGGCACCTCAATACCGAGTATCTTGTAGTAGCCCTTCACCTGCTTTGACGGCGTCTCGACTGTCACCATTCCGTTTCTATCCTTCAAACACATAAGGGACTGAGTCTTTCCGTAAACCTCTGTCGTGGAGTGTCCGGTAGGATTCATCTTCTTTCTAAAGAGGAGAAGGACAATGGTATTGATTATGTCAGTGAGTATCTTTCCCCGCACAGTTGTATCCGTCCACTTCGAAAGAGGAAGAAGGTCCAGGTATTCCTTGCTCGTCTTGAATACCGTTTCAATCTCGCAGCGACCGAAGTACTGCGTAAGCAGATCTTCCGGAGTCGTGTCAATGTTGGAGACGAGAATGAAGTAACCTCCCTTCACCGTCATCCAGTCCTTCTCACAGTCCTTCATCTTCTCGAATTCCCCGTCTTCCAGGTCGAGGAGGAAACTGCGGTAGCCTTTGAGGGCATTGTCCTGGTCGACATATATATAGGCATACACCTCCCGACCGAAGAGGGTAATCTTCTTCCTGTGTCCGAAATAGACATGCTTATTCCTTACAAAGGTGTACTTTCCTTTTCCCAGAAGGGGCTTTATTTCCCAGTAGAGCTCCTTATGAGGGTAACCTCTTCTTGCAGGCATCCTTCCAATGAATGTCTTCTCGCTTCCGACGGGAAATGCAGTGACAAGTTCCTTAGAGACATAACCTGCATCAAGAACCAGTGAATCGATGATTACATCGATGCTGACGGCGACATCGTTGACGACATTCATGACGGTATTGATGTCCAGAAGATTACCCGGGATGACGTCGTACCATACAGGAAGTCCTGTCTTCTCATCCAGAACCAGGACGAGCCTCTCCATTATGTCGGATGTACCTGTTCCATGGGAGGAGATTGCATTGAACGGGTTGTCGTCTATGTCGTTCGGGAGCGGTGTCGAGTCCACGTAGCATCCCTTGCCGAACTGGGGATCATACTTCCTCATCATCTTCACGAATTCTTTGAAGAAGGTAACCCTCGTCCTGTCATCTCCCATCATGGTGAAGAAGTAAGTGTCGGACTTGAGGGAGGAAAGAGGTACATCAGAGAGTATGTAGGAAGCGAAGGATTTCGAGATGAAATCATCGCATGTAATCTTACTCCCGTCCTTCAGAACACCATGCAGGATGTGGCAGAGCAGCCTTTCGTAGTCCGGATTTTTCTGAAAAACGCTCTTCAGAACCGGAATCAGGTCCTCATTTTCCAAAAACTTCAGGAGCATGTAGCTGTCACCGAAGACGGTGTGAATCTGACTCTCCGGGAAGGTTTCCGTTCCGGTAAGCCTCTCATCATCCTTCTCTACAGATGAAAAGACGTCCGTAACTGCGTTGTATTCGACAAGACCTCTTGTCTGAGACATGAAAATTCCGCTCTTTTTATCTTCGCTGAGCCACAATACCTTTCCGAGTTTCTCCCTGACGGTGTGTTTAGCATGGTAGGAGCCGAAATTTCCGTACTGTGTGTCGACAATCGCTGCCGAACCCGATGCAATATTCCCCTTCTCGTCGTAAACAAGCTTCTGAGCCTTGATGAATGCCATATAGTGCCTCCGTTCCCCTGGTTAGAGTGCTAGGTAGAACTACATACAGTATAAGGCAAAATGCGGAAGAAATGCAATAACTTCTTGAAAAATAATGAATTATTTTGGTCTGTTAGCGAGGGTAGTTCTATTTATGCGATCATCTTAGGTTTACTTTATGTTTTCTGTGCTAAAATAACATTGTGGCGCGGAATAGCAGAATTTGGTGCAAGTGCTTCACACAAGATTGCCGATGCTTTGATTTACCATATCGATATAATCCCAAAATCCAAAATTTTGGATTACGCCGGTTATCCAAGCTCCATTTAAATCCAAACTTGCGAAACTATTTTCTTATA
>CAVFVX010000229.1:0-2061 GCA_963626075.1 Acutalibacteraceae bacterium | reverse complement strand
TCCAGGAGAAGGGCGGTACGATTCTCGGCTCCGCACGCGGCGGCGGAAAGGAAGTGGAGCAGATAGTCGATACTCTCGAGAGGGAGAACATCAACATCCTCATCACGATAGGCGGTGACGGTACCCTCAAGGGTGCTGCAGCCATTGCGGAGGAGATAGAGAAGAGAGGCCTCAAGATTGCAGTCGTCGGCGTTCCGAAGACAATCGACAACGACCTCTCGTTCATCGACACATCCTTCGGATTCGACACGGCTGTCGCTTCTGCGGTTCCCGCAGTAAGAGGCGCCCATGTCGAAGCCAAGAGCGCATACAACGGAATAGGACTCGTGAAGGTCATGGGAAGGGAGTCGGGCTTCATCGCAGCACACACGTCCCTCGCACAGAGCGACGTCAACTTCTGTCTCATTCCGGAGAACCCCTTCGACCTCGACGGAAAGAACGGGTTGCTGGCACACCTCAAGAAGAGGATGCTCGACCGCGGACATGCGGTGATCCTCGTTGCCGAGGGTGCGGGAACGGACCTCATTCCGCCCACGGGTGAAAGGGATGCGGGAGGAAACCTCCTCTACCAGGACATCGGAATGTTTTTGAAGCAGAAGATAAAGGACTACTTCAAGGAAGAGGGAATCCCCGTCTCCGTGAAGTACATCGACCCCTCGTACATCATCCGCTCGACTCCGGCAAACAGCTACGACTCGATCTACTGCGCGCGCCTGGGGGCCCACGCGGTCCATGCGGCGATGGCCGGAAAGACGAAGTGCATAGCATCCTCCGTCAACAACCGCTTCGTCTACATACCGATTGCAGCGGCAGTCGCAAAGCGCAACCACGTCAATACCGAAGGCGCACTCTGGAGGGATGTCCTCGAGAACACGCGTCAGCCCATCAGCATGAAGAACTGAGGAGATACAATGGAAAAAAAGAAGAACAATCTCGACCTCGCACTCATAGACAAGTACTGTCTTTCCTCGAGTCCCCTGTACGACATCGTGCCGTTGAAGGTTACATATACCTTTTCCGAGCTCGATGAGAACGAACTGAAGGACCTCGAGGAATTCGCGAACATCGAGGGAGGAAAGATCGAGAGATGGCTTCTTGTTCCCGACTGCATCTCGCTCGGGGTGCTGGGCTTTGTAATACAGAGGGCGTTCGGTCTCACACCCTACGCCTTCAATTCCTCCTTCCTTATGGACGAGGAGGAGCAGGCGAAGCTCTTCCCGACACTTGAGAAGGCGCTTCTGTACTGCGGCTCGATCTTCGACAACCCGATGGAGACGGAGTACCTGGACGACCTGTACGACCTCGCCGCCATCGACAGGAACTTCGTTCCCTCGATTCCCATGGCCATGATGATTCCTCCCGCCATAACCTACGACAAGGCCCAGGAGGCCGTGAATAAGGAGACGGAGAAGATAAGGAAGAATGGCATCGAACTCGACGGCACAGTCTACAAGCTCGACGGCGTCGGGGGAGCACTCTCCGTCCTCTACGAGAAGACTCCCACCAAGGAGTTCGACTGGTGTGATGAGCTTGTAAAGACACTCGAGTTAAAGGATGTCCTCATTCCTCAGGGAAAGAAGCGCCCCGACTTTTCGAAGCGTTTCAACGGCCAGAGAAGCACGACCCAGAAGGGGAGGAAGAAGGGACAGCCCTTCTGCTACAAGCTCTACCTGCATTCCTTCTTCGAGAACGACCCCGCCTTCGTCTTCGAAGTCGAAAGGCCCTCGTCAATCGAGCCCCTCGTCGAGGAAGGCTACGTGACACTCGAGGACTACCTCGATTCCATCCGCTTCGTCTCTCGCGAGATCAAGGCGGACTGCATCTACAAGAAGGGCTACAACCTCTTCTCCTACGACGAGGATTCCTATTACAACTTCATCATGATGCTCCACAGCCCGATGAGGGATACAGTCGAAAGTGACGCCGTCGCCGCAGGGTGGGAGGAGCCCAATCTCGACCTGAAGAAGATATTCCGTTAGAAAAATCCGGCGTTAATCATTCAATTTTTATCTATACCTTTCTATTTGTTGTCTGCTAAAATCCTCTACAGTCAGCTGAAAA
>CAVFVX010000228.1:0-2063 GCA_963626075.1 Acutalibacteraceae bacterium | reverse complement strand
TATTCCGATGAGAGTGCCGTTAACTCTCATGGAAATGGAGACAGATACCTGTAAGGTCCGCGTCTCCTGCGGTAATTGCAGGCGCCACCTGCAACGCCCTTCGCCGATGTTAGCCGGGAGTTTTATATGTTCACGTCACTACCTCTTACCCATGAAGTTGTTTAAACGTGAACCGCAGAGCGGAGGACTAGGGCAACATCCTCCGGTGCCTGTATATTTCCCGGTAACGTAGTGCTCGAAGCACCTGGGCTAATCAACACGGGTATGAGTCGTTACCTCCTCATACCCCGGGGCTTGCCCCGTGGGTTGTTGATGTCGAGTCCTGTGGGATCTCCGTTGTTGTCGAGATCGATGAAAGGAGGATAGTCCTGGCTTCCCACGGTGATGACGGGGCGGCTGCTCTCAACGGCGGTGGAATCCGAACTTCTGGCGCAGGATACGAGAAAAAGCATGACAGCAACCATGCTTATCACCGTTATTCTCCTGACTGCCGCCGAAAATCCCATCCTTTCCTCTTTCATTATGTATAAAACATTTACAACACAGCATGTCCCGGTTTGCAACGGTTTCCTTTCCCCGTTCTCGTATTCTGCAGAGGACAAATTCTCCCTCATCCGGAGAAAAAGACACAGCATACCGACGAAAAAGCTCTATAATCGACTCATGGGTTCCGTTTTCTTCCATATCGACCTCGACGCCTTCTTCGCTTCCGTCGAATGCCTCGACCACCCCTCATACAGGGGTAAGCCACTCATCATCGGAGAGCCCGGCCCGAGGAACGTGGCGTCCACATGCTCGTACGAGGCAAGGCGCTTCGGCGTGCATTCGGCAATGCCGATGACTGTGGCGCTGCGTCTCTGTCCGCAGGCGATATGCGTCAGCGGCAACTACCGCCGCTACAGCGAGAAGAGCCGCGAGGTGATGAGGATAATCTCATCCTTCGCTCCGGGATTCCTGCAGGTGTCGATCGACGAGGCCTTTCTCGACCTCACGGGAATGGAACGCGTCTATCCCCTACCGGGGAAGGCAGCAAGGAGCCTCAAGGAGAAGATTCTCAATGAAACGGGGCTGACGGTCTCAATCGGGGTCGCACCCTCGAGATTCCTCAGTAAGCTCGCATCCGACTATCACAAGCCCGACGGCCTCACCGTCGTCCCGCCGGGGCGGGAGATCGAGTTCGTGGACTCCGTGGGACTCGAAAAGCTCTGGGGAGTCGGAAAGAGCACGCTCGAGAACCTCAGGCGCAAGGGAATATATTCGACACGGACTCTCCGTTCCTACGACAGGGAAGCCCTTCAGAGCATGTTCGGCCCCGCGAGCGGAGAATACCTCTACGCAGTTTCGCGCGGCATAGACCCTGGAATCTACACGGGAGAGGCGAAGACCCACTCGATAAGCGAAGAGCGTACCTTCTACCCCGACATCTACGGCGAGGATGCGATTTCGCAGAAGCTCATCGAAATGTCCGAGAGCGTCGCCTTCCGCGCCCTCGACGAGGGATGGATAGGACGTACCGTCACCGTGAAGCTCCGCTACGGGGACTTCTCCACATACTCCATCAGCGAGACTCCGAAAAGCGCCATCTACACATCCGGCGACATCTACGAAATAAGCCGCCGTCTCACTCTCGGGAAGTACAACAACTCGGGAGTAAGACTCCTGGGGGTGACGCTTGGTAACCTCTACAGAGGCGAGAATCCCGAGCAGGGGGAGTTCTTCAGGGAGAAGGAGGAGAAGATGCGCCTTCTCGAGAAGACGATACTCTCCTTGAACAAGGAAGGCGGCAACATCCACAGAGCTTCGTCGGGTGAGAGAAAGAAGAGGGAATAATTGTACACTCCCCTTCGATTTGCTATCATAGGCGGAGGATTTATGCAGTCCGGATACCGGAAGAAAGCGGTGCTTATTCCCGAAACGGAAAGGAGTCTGAATTTCATAATCAACCCACCCACGGGGCAAGCCCCGGGGTATGTGACGGCCTGACGGCCCCATCCGTCAGTAACCGCCGGGGTTGAACAGCTCAAGCACTTTAACAGTGCTACGTCATCGGGGAAATAGGCACC
>CAVFVX010000227.1:0-2080 GCA_963626075.1 Acutalibacteraceae bacterium | reverse complement strand
CCGAAGTCACCGAGGTCCCATACGAATGTGTACTCCGCAAGTCCTCCGATGAAGAGCATCACGAGTGCAAGAATCTTGTAGAGTGTCTGACTCGTCCAGTTCTCACCGAAGACGTAGCTTACGTTACTGCGGGCATAGAAGAGAACACCGATGAACGTGGAGAACGAGAAAAGGAAAAGCGTAACGGCAATGAGAATGCTTCCCGCCTGTCCCATGTGGTAGACCATGGCACTCTGTAACAGGTCCATTCCCGTCTTTCCCGTCGTCACGCTCTCGGGTGAGAGAAGCATGATGAATGCCGTGCAGGAGCAGATGACGATTGTGTCGATAAAGACTCCCAGTGACTGTAAGAGTCCCGCATTCACCGGATTCGATACCTCCGCAGCCGCTGCCGCGCAGGGGGCGCTGCCCGAGCCCGCCTCGTTGCTGAAGAGGCCGCGCTTGACGCCGTTCATGAGGACGGCACCGAGTCCTCCCGCCACTGCGGAGCGCACGTTGAATGCTTCACGGAATATCGTGGCGATGACGGAGGGGATGAGAGTGATGTTCTTGAATATGATGAAGAGCGTGACGATGAAATAAAGTACGGCCATCACGGGAACGATCACGTCGACGACCTTTATCGTCGTGTTCTTTCTGAGGACTATCACTGCACTGAGAGCCGTAAGGACTATCGTGGACACCAGCGGGTCGATAGAAAATGCATTATCCAATGCCGACGATACCGAGTTGCCGATTACCTGGCTGATTCCGCACCAGCAGAGAAGTCCCGAGAGAGCAAAGAGTACCGCGAGAACACTCTTTTTCTTCTTGCCGCGGTAGAGGTAGTCGAGGTAGTATGCAGGACCACCCTTGTAGCCTCCGTAGAGGTTGTCCTTCGTCTTGAACTTCTGTGCAAGCGTTCCCTCGACGAATGCCGACGCGCCTCCCAGGAGCGCTCCCAGCCACATCCAGAACACCGCTCCGGCCCCGCCTGCGGATACCGCAGCGACGACGCCCACGAGGTTTCCCATACCCACTCTCGTCGCTGTCGAGACAAGAAGGGCCTGGAAGCCCGAGAGAGCATTCGAGTCGGCCCCCTTCTTCTCAAGGGTGAGCTTTATCATGAGGGGGAACTTTCTGAACTGAACACCCTTGAGATATATCGTATAGAAGATTCCGAGCGGAATGAGAATGAGGACAAGTAAAGGAATGCCCATACTGTTTCCGCCGGGAAGCTGAATCGTAAATAAATCACCCCATAAGAGGTTGAAGAAGAAATAGAAGACTTTCACTGTGTTTACCTTTTTGTTCCCGAGTAGTGTACACCACGTCTCCGTACGGCCGCCACAGTTATTTCAAGTTATTATGCAGTTTGTTGAATATCTGTGAGATTCCGATTGATTATAGGGATATTACAAAATTCTGAATCTTCCAAGAAAACTACGCACATCGGTAACCCTGGAATCTTTAGGAAAATGTCGTATATTTTCTGTAATCAGAGTTGCTCTGCAGAATTTAGCAACTTCATAGGACTTCTTATCGGATTCATCAGTAAATGGAATATCCAAAGGTTCAGCAAGAACAGACATGCCGTTTATCTGAATTCCTCCGAGCAAAGCATTTATTTCGTCATTCGTAAAGCCGAATTTGGGTCGTGACAGAACTTCTCGGTATTCTATCATGATTCTATAGTCGAAACATGGTGTGACACTTCCTTGAATAACAAGTCCCATCAACTTTGCCGGAGCTCCGAAAGGTGACATAAGCGAGGAAACAAGTATGTTGGTATCTATCACGACAAGCACTTCTACTCTCCTCTTCTCGCCGCAGCAATCTCCGCCTCTATTTCCTCATCACTGAGATAGCCATTTCTGGCAGCCTTCTCTCTCATCGAGTTGAAAGCTATCATAGCTTTAGCCTGTCGAATAGCCTTCAAAGTTTCCTCAAAACTGTTTGCAGGAATACTAACCAGAAAAGCAGTCGGCTTTCCATTATTGGTAATGACTGCTTCCCCTTCTATTGAAAGGTCCTTCCAGATATTTTTTGTTTCCGTTCTAAAATCGCGTATTGTATAAAAATTCATTTCAGCGTCCTTCTC
>CAVFVX010000226.1:0-2092 GCA_963626075.1 Acutalibacteraceae bacterium | reverse complement strand
GTATAGGGGCTTTTCTCGTTGAAGAGTGAATAGCCGAATCCCTTACCGTTCTCCCTGTTCTCGATTTTGCGTCTCTGGTGTCCTTCCCAGAGCTGGTCGGATATCGTGTACTTCGGATCAACCTTCTTTTCGAGAATATCGCCGACGGAAGTTTCCGTCTTCGGCGGAACAGGAGCCCTGAAATCTGCATAATTCGCGACTTTTTCCCTGTTGAAACCTACGATGTAGATCCTCTCCCTGTTCTGAGGCACTCCGAAGTCCTTTGCCTTGAAGAGCATCGGATAAACCTCATACCCGAGTTCCCTGAGTGTTGCCTTGATGACCTCGAATGTCCGGCCGTTATCGTGCAGTGTCAGGTTCTTCACGTTTTCAAGAAGGAACGCCTTCGGCTGCTTTTCCTTGAGAATGCGGGCGATTTCGAAGAACAGTGTTCCCCTCGTATCCTCGAAGCCCTTCTTCTTCCCCGCCTGGCTGAATGCCTGGCACGGGAAACCGCCGACGAGAATGTCATGGTCGGGGATATCCGCCGCATCAATCTTTCTTATATCACCCGCGGGCACTTCTCCGAAGTTGGCCGTATACGTCTTGGCAGCAAACTTGTCTATCTCGCTGCTGAACACGACCTTCGTCTTTCCCGTCTGATAGAACCCGAGCCTTGTTCCGCCGATTCCGGCGAAGAGGTCTATCATCCTGTAGTCCGCTTTCCTTCTGTTCCCGAACGGCGCCTTCTCCGGAAAATCCATGATATGCTGGTATTCCAGCAGAGACGGTTTCGTCTCCATATTCTCCCATCTGCGTATCGTTCTCTCCCCGTTCTTAGGGAGACCTGCCGCATCCGCAAGCTCTTTCTGGGTCATATTAAGCCTCATACGCTTTGCTTTGATATTTTCCGCTATCTGTTCCGGACTCAGCTGTGTTACACTGTCCACGGGGAACCTCCAGAATGCAAGTGTTTATGATAGGACAAAATGTCCTCTTATCGACACATTTACTTTAGCACATTCTTTTGAATATTTAAAGAGGAGATAACGCATGATCAACATTCAGGACTTCGAAAACTATGTGAAGGAGCAGAGAGCGGCTTCACTCATTTCTCCGGCAGCACTGGCTTACAAGTCTTTCATCGAACTGGAGTATGACAGAAATGGCGAGGATTTCTTCGCCGCCAGTGCAAGTCTGGCCGTCGAAGCCCTCCGGGTCGCCTGCTGGGCCAACTTTCAGGATGGAGAAAAAGAATTCACGAAGAAAATGCTGAAGCACCTGATTGAGAATGATGAGTCGATTCCCCGCATGAACGGCAGGGAGGCTGCGGAATACTTTGCCGACACATATCCGGAGCACATGTATCGGCTGTCCCTTTCAAATACCCAGAGCAGGCGTTCCCGCGCAGGCAAGGAATTCGAAGCCATAATCGAACTGGTTCTCCTCGGTGCCGGTGTGCAGATAGACAGTCAGGGAAAAATCGGAAAGGAACTGTTCATGAATAAAGGCCTCGGCAAACTCGTCGATCTGGTTTCACCCGGCGTTGTGGAGTTTTCGATAAACAAGAATCTGACCTGCCTCATAAGTGCCAAAACCACACTGAGAGAACGCTGGCAGGAGGTACCGGAGGAAATGAGTCGTACAGGAGCATCCAAGATGTATCTGGCGACGCTGGATGAAGCCATAACGAAGGCTACTCTCAATAATATCTATGAACAGAACATAACAATCGTCACCACAGGACATATCAAAAACGAGAAGTACAGGAACGACAGCCATGTCATCACATTCGAAAGGTTGATAAGGATATGCAAGACTACGAAAAATGACTGGATCGGCCATGAATTCACGGATGAACAGAAGGCCGACATCAGAGCACATCTCGACGATCAGTGCCGGAAAAGCTCCGAATATCCGTTCATATCGGAGAAGTACAGAGCATTCAGAGACGAATTCGAGAAGATGTTCTGATAACGGGAACCGGCATATGACGGCAAAGCGAAGACGAAACATTATGATAACTTTTCAGTAAGGCTCTGAACCGGCTCTTCATACTCCGTCACTGATTCGTCGAACTCAGAAGATCCTCCTCGTCCTCGTTGTCGTCTTC
>CAVFVX010000225.1:0-2126 GCA_963626075.1 Acutalibacteraceae bacterium | reverse complement strand
GAAGACGACAAGGGATAAGTTCGTAGAGCTTCTCTCCGGCATACTGGATATCTACCGGAAGTGATCGGAAGCAACGGATTATTTCGGATTTTCGAAGATGTCGTCCATGGTGACCTCTGACTGTACGATTCCGCTGTGTCTGTTCTGCTTTACACCGTATGTCGTTATGAAGGTATGATGAAGGGCCTTCTTTGTTCCGGTCTTCTTCCTGAAAAGGCTTGCCCTTTCCCTCAGATGCTCTTCATAGGCCCCGGTAATCTCGTACCTGGCTGATGCGTATTTGAGCTCGCAGATATTGATTACCTCATCGTTTCTGTCTATCAGAAGGTCTATCTGCCCGCCTGACCACTTCGTTCCGTCTTCATCGGTGAACCCCGGGCAGCTCCAGGAATAGACATTGCTCAATACACCCAGAATCCCGAGCCGCGCCTTGATCTGCCTGATATGGTGAAGGCATACCTGCTCGAAGGAATAACCCGCCCATGAGTTTTCCCGTCCCGAGAATGCGATATTGGACCAGAAGTTCTCGTCCTGACTGTTTCCCTTCTCCACGAAGTTCAGATAGAAGAGGGAGAACAGGTCCGTAAGCTGATAGACACTGCCTCTCTTCACCTTTCCAATCGAACGATATTCCCTGATGAAATCACAGAGCCTCAGGTTATCCAGGATTTCCGTAAGCGTGCCGCCGTCCCTTATGTCCGTGGCATTCATTATCTCCTCTCTCGTCAGCCCCTTCAGCTTCTGTGAGAGGGCCTCGATTACCTTCCTGCAGGATTTCGAATCATTGAAGAGGGACCTGAAGAGGAATTCATACTCCGTCTTCAGGACAGCGTTCTCCCTGAAGAAAAGATTGTCTATGTTCTTTGAAAGAGGAAGGTCCTTCTGGAGCATGTCGAGATAGTAGGGAATACCGCCGAGAATCATGTAGAGTTCGAGAATTCTGTGACGGTTCAGATTCATATGCTTGATTCTGCTCAGAAACTGTTCCGTCTCACCCAGACAGAACGGTGCAAGGTAAATTGAACACGTGACTCGTCCGTAAAGACCTCCCTTGTCTCCTACGAAGTTCTTTATCATCCACGTCGTTGCCGAGCCGCAGACGTAAAGCTTCAGCAGTGTTCTGTTCGACGGCCACATATTCCAGAAGTACGAGAATGCCTGAAGGAAATTTCCCCTGGGAGTATCCATCCAGGGAAGCTCGTCCAGGAATACGACAACCCTGTCCTTTTCGAGGGATAACAGATACTTCTTCAAGAGGTCGAATGCTTCGAACCAGTCCTTTATCTTCGCCGTCTTTTCTCCCGTCCGCTCACAGAGTGCCTGCCGGAACTGTGTAAGCTGCTGAGAGCGGCTCATCTGATACATTCCCGTAAACCAGAAATCGAACTCCTCGTTGAAGCACTGCTTTATGAGGAATGTCTTTCCGACACGTCGCCGACCGAATACCGAGACAAGTTCCGACTTGTCCGATTCAAGGCAGTCTCTGATCTGTTTCTGTTCCGCTACTCTTCCGATAATCTTCTCTGTCATACTGAAAATATAGCACAGAAAAGCATAAAAACAACGCGATAGTTCGGCGGTAACTCACTTTTTTTGACAGTTACCGCCGAGGTTCAGCATCATTTTTCAAAGACTTCCAACCCTTTTCCAAGGACGTCGATATCCCCTAACATCAAGTTCTGTTCTATTTATCTAGTTCTTTCAGTCTTAGAAGCCATTTTTCAATCGAGCCGTTCCGTACAAAGGAGAGGAGTGCTCCGTCCACGAACTTATCCGCCATGACAGCTCCCGGAAGCAGAGCGAGGATGCACTCTTCATCAAGGCTCTCTGCAGGCGCATCCGTCATCGAACGTATGTCCCATCTCATTCCGTTTCTCCCGAGAATCTCCTGATAGTCATTCAGTTTCAGTTCCCTGTGAGAATTCTCGAATGCGTAGATATCGCTGATGAATACATCCACCTCATGGCTGTATGAGACAAACGGCATCTGATACGGGCTCTCCGGTGTCCCGTCACCACGGTGATCAGTGATTACCGTTCCGGCCGTGTCGGGAGAGATTCTCCCTATGTGCTTCGTCAGACTTTCATACATGTTCCTTTTCTTACGACAGAGACGACCGTTTCCG
>CAVFVX010000224.1:0-2147 GCA_963626075.1 Acutalibacteraceae bacterium | reverse complement strand
TTCCGGTTATCTCCCAGCTCTTCATGTCGTTGTCGACGAACTGGTAGGTCGTCGTGTAGACTGAGAGGTGGGCACTCTCGAACGGTCCGCCGTTGAAGAGCTTTCTGTCTGTGAGGGCACATGTTCCGCCGAATGTCGTGTGGCCGACGATTGTGGCGTTGGGAAGGAGCTTTGCGATGACGCAGGAAACCTCCGAACACGATACGCTGAATCCGTTGACAAGTACTGCGACAGGTTTCGAGTAGTTCGTTCCCTTTTCTTTCAGAATCGGGTTGATGTAGTCGCTTTCAATGCTGAAGCTCGTCCAGGGAGTGTACTCGAGTCTTGAGTAACCGGACTTGTATCTCACGGAGCCGAACTTCGTTTCGGATGAGAAGAATGCCCCCCAGAAGGTCTGGAGGAATGTTACGGCTCCGCCTCCGTTGCCTCTGAGGTCGACGATGACTCCCTCTATGCCGCTCTTTGAAACTCCGTTGATTGTGCAGCTGTCAGTTCCTGTTACGGAAATGAGTGATTCGTACATCACAGGGAGCCCCTTGAGCCCCTTGATTCCTTCCTCTGCAACTGTCTTGAAGGATGCGTCTGTAATCGTCCCGTCCTCAAGTCCCGCGATGATATCCTGAATGTAGCCGCGGAGCTTCTTTACCGCATCTATCTTGAGATATTCCTCGTCTCTGGTGTTGAGCTCGGACTCATCCTTTGTCAGGGTGTCGATGAAGAATACGGGGTTGCCGAAATCGGAGAAGTAGACGTAGTAGACGTTGCTGCTGTTGACGCCGTAGAAGTATGACGAGATGCCGAGGGTCTGGACGATTATGTTCCACTTGAGGGCAAGCTTTCCTTCTTCCTCGCTCTTTGCTCCTATTGCCGACACCTTCTCGTCGCTTATCGTCTGGAAGGAAGCGCCGCAACAGGCAGAGCCGAACTCGTCGGCGATGTTGCCGGTCGGGCTGTGGAAATAGCTCGGCTTTATGACAGTAACGTCATCGTCATCCTTCTCTTCTCCCAGGTCGCTTACTTCAGTGAATGATGGAATCGCCGTCTTGTAGTATTTGAGCTTGTCGCTTCCGTCATAGTACGTTCCGGAGTCGTTGACTGATGTCGGGTACGGGACGCATTAGTTGCCCACTAAGGTGAGATCAGGGAAGTCCATGATGTTGCCGCCGGCCGCCTTGTATTTCTGGAGTATTGCAGGGCTGCAGCTGAGGCTCTGGCCGAAGCCGTCAGTGACCTTCAGGTTATAGTGGTTGTCATGTACGTTGACGACAATCTCCTTGAAATACCTGAAGGCTGTGAGGGAATCTTCCTTGTTCGTGTAGTCCAGTTCCTGGAACTTCGGAAGGTATTCCTCATATACCTTATCCCAGTCGAATGACGAGTCGTCCGAGAAGTGGACGTATTCGTTGTTCATCTCGTTCCAGAACTGGAGGAAGATATCCTCCCAGGAGTCATCCGGAGCCTTAACGGTGTCTGTACATGAGGACAAAAGCAGCAGAAGTGCTGCGAGTATGATTGCAAAAGATGTCTTCTTCATTTGTTGATCCCCCAGAGAATGCCGAGTGTTACGCAGAAGGTGGAGTTGTGAATCCTGTAGTCTCCGTACTTCTGGCCTTTGTTCATGCTTGTCAGCGAGAAGTCGTATTCACCTTCAATGTAGCCTTTGAACTGTCCGAAACTGATGTCCCCTCCGATTTTCGCGCACAGTCCCGCATCGATGCGGTTATAGAGCGAGAGGTCCGTCATGGTGTCGACGTTCTCGTCTTTCGAATTTCCGTTGAGGACGACGCCTGTCTTTCTTGCATAGACCCAGTAGCCTGCATATCCTCCGACTGAAGCATAGATGTCGAACTGCTTCACGGGGATTGTGAATCTGAAGAGTAGAGGAAGAGTTACAAAGCCGTTTGAAATGCTGAGATCGAAGTTCCTCTGCTCGGTTCCGGATGCGGAAACGTTCTGTGAATACTTATGGTTCTTCGCATAGACTGAGATCCCCGTTTCGAGTCCCAGGTTGTCGTTGAATGTCACGACGAACGGGAGAGATACCTTATAGCCGACAGCAGCGCTGTACTTGTAGCTGCGGTATCCCTTTGCTGCTGCGACGGTGTTGAATGTGACTCCGCCTTCCGCTCCTACATAGTAGGTTGCGG
>CAVFVX010000223.1:0-2175 GCA_963626075.1 Acutalibacteraceae bacterium | reverse complement strand
CCGATACCGCTCTTGAGAGTACAAAAAGGAGAAGCATAGGCTTCGGCTTCTGAGATTTTTCAGCTTCCGAGGGCGCACTTTCCATGGAGGTTTGTCGACTATGATCGACAAAAACAGGGTAATTCTGTCGACTATACTCGACAAAACGGCAGGAAACTGTCGACTGTGTTCGACAAAACAGCGTGTAGATACGTAATATCACAAAAAAGGAAGACGATTCCGGAGTGTGGAAGGAGTGGACTCAGCCCCGGTATACACGGAAGGTTAAGGCGGATTTCTCCTGTTCTGCAGCCAGCTCTTCGATTGTCGACAGCGGAAGTTTATAATATACAGCAATCGTCTCCAAGGGAAGTTTTCCGTCGGCTATTGCCACCATTGCACACTCGATTCTGTCGTTCTTCGACCTCTTGTCCATGAGGTTTTCCATGATGTCACACATGGTTATCTCCCTTTTCTCGTAACAAAGTCATCTTCTCCTCCGTAGAGAATTTAAGAAGCAGTGCCATAAGAAGCCGATGTCATCGTTCAGACTGATTTCTTCTGTATAGTTGCAAGTTCCTGTACTGTGGACAGCGGAAGTCTGAATAATTTAGCAATTTCCTCCAAAGAGTATTTGCCTTCAGCTATCGCATCTATCGCACATTCGATTCTGTCGTTCCTTGACCTCTTGTCCATGAGGTTCTCCACAATGTCACACATACTTTCCTTTCCTTCTCCCTTTTTCAGGTAACGCACTCTGTCTCTCAAGAGTGGATTTAACATATCATCGGGATTCTCGCATGAGAAATCATGCATGAGCTTACCCAACCGGGTTGATTTATCACGATTCGCACCGTTGACATACCATATGAAACTGCCGTCGCCGAGGGGAGCATCGGCCAGTTCGTGCACTACGTACTCGGCACGATATACCGGCAGTCCCTTCTGGAAATAGTCATCCTCTGTGATGAAGATTGTATACCGGTCGGGGAGTTCTGCGTATTCCCGCCCCTTTTCGAGCAGTGTCGTATCAAGCAGTGCTGCAGTGAGTCTGGCTCTTCTCGGCGAAGCACCGCTCTTACTTTTCTGAACCTCGAAATGGTAGGCTTTGCCGTCACTGTCGAAGGCAACGATATCAAGTCTTGCCTCGTGCCTGTACGGATTGGAAATCGGGTACTCGGCCTCTGAAGAAACGACTGTGATGTCGTCGTTTCCAGTAATCGAGCGGATGAGGAACTGTGTCTCCGGAATCTGCCTGTCGAACACGTTCGAGAGAAGCACATCGTCGAAAATTCTCAGTCTGGCCAGGTCGTCAAGGATTTCTTTCTTCTCTTCTGATACAGCCACTCCTGTTACCTCCAAGTCTTCAGTTCATCAATTAAATAATCAAACATCTCCCGCATGAATAATATAAGGGCAAATTTCTCTTTCGTCATCTCTTTTTCCATGCCCGGGTATGTACTCCCGGTTCCCAATTCACGTGCTATTCTGCTCACATGAAGGAAATAATCGTAACGGCACGGGAGCTCTATGACGAGGGGCTCTCCGGATTCGAAAGAGACCTGGGGTTCTTTCCCGTATCTGTATTCTTCCAAAGCGGGAGAAAACGTGTCTTCCGTAATCCTGATACGCTGCATATCGGAAAGGCGGGGATCTGGTACGCGCTCGAGAGAAGCGACAGCATAGACAATGATGACGAGTTTTCCTTTCTCGATACAGACGGGAACTTCTACTGTCCGCTGGAAGATACAGACCTTGATGCCGGCGACAGGGCGAAGCTCGGGGCTTTCGTCACTCTCTTCAGAGACGAAATCACGGCGGTGTCAGACGGAAGGATGGACATAACCACCCTTTGGGATATCCTGCACGCTACGCGCTGCCGGTGCCCCGGCGGCGATTTCTCACTCTGTACGGAGAAGATACATTCTTCTGTAGTATCGCTCCTTCAAGAGGCGCTCCTCACCAAGGCTGAGTCCGGACTCCCCGTCAACATCGTCCTCGATGTTCTCGGAGGCTACAGACCCATCTGGAACTTTACCACATACGATGCGAAACGTATCTGGTACCAGAAGAATACGGAGGATGAGTTCTCGTTCTCCGACGGCTTCTGGACGGAACTCGACGTGGACCTAGCTTCGAGCGGCATAAGGGACGGCTTCTATGAAAAAGAGCTCGAAATCGGACGGAAGGAGAGAA
>CAVFVX010000222.1:0-2215 GCA_963626075.1 Acutalibacteraceae bacterium | reverse complement strand
GTTCGAATCCTCTTTGTCTCGTAGCGATTGAAAGAAAGAAGATACAGGGAAGGCGGAAGTCTTCCCTCCTTTTTTGTGGTCGCTTTGCGCGATTCCTACAGAAACTTGCGCGGTTCCTACAGAAACTTGCGCGATTCCTACAGAAACTTGCGCGGATCACTCGTTAACTTGCGCGAAAGTCTGCCAGATTCTTCCTGTAGTCTGCCAGATTCTTCCTGTAGTCTGCCAGATTCTTCCTGTAGTCTGCCAGATACTCATGCTGTCAGGAAAATCCTGCCGAAACATTCAGGAATCCTGCCGAAACATTCAGGAATCCTGCCGAAACATTCGGGAATCCTACCGAAACATTCGGGAATCTTGCCGAAAGATGGTGAATGACCTGGAGGAAGTGTCCCCGAAAAGATGAAAAGTTATGTTTTCAATCGACAGGTTATCATGTAACCTTATGCTGTAGATTCAGATAAGGATTTTCCACAGGAGTACATATGTCTCAGTTAATACTCTATCACGGTTCTCCATCAAGAGAATTCACTCCCGTTTACGGAAAGGGAGAAGACAGGCACGACTACGGGAGGGGATTCTATCTGACGGAGAATCCGGAACTTGCAAAGGAATGGGCTGTATGCCGTCCGGATGAGGAGAACGGCTGGGTTCATAAATACGTTATCAATACGGGCGGACTCAGGATTGTAGACTTCAGGAACTACGGAGTTCTGACGTGGCTTGCCGAGCTAATGAAGCACCGCGATGCCTCTGACTCAAGAAGATATCATATCCTTGCTTCCCGCTTCATCGATAAATATGCCGTCGACACTGCGGATGCGGACATAATCACCGGATGGCGGGCGGATGCCTCGTACTTCTACATAGCAAAGGAATTCGTGAAGGACAATATAGACATATCGATTCTGGAGGAGCTCCTTTCGCTGGGAGACCTGGGAATCCAGTACTGTCTTAAGTCCGCGAAGGCATTCTCGCTGCTGGAGGAAGTCAGAGAGGACCTGATTCCCGTCAGCTATGCGGAATTCAATCCGAAGTATACGGAGAGGGATTTGAAAGCAAGAGAAAGGATGAGAGAGCTCGTCAACTCCGATAAAAATCCCGTTACCGATGTCTTCAGTACCATTATCTAGAGGAGAAAAAGGAATGCACTCGTACAGTCAGAGCTATCTTGATGACGCAGTGGAAGCCCAGGGGAGGTTCTTCGACTGCGTTTCCTCCTCCCACCCATTTTCAGATACGGAAGCCTTCATAACAGCATACATGTCCAGCCGCCTCAGAAGCGCGCTCGATAACGGTCAGCCGTATGTGCTCACAATGTCGGGGAATGAGCTTCTGGACTACTACCTGAAAACAGAATCACCGGCCTTCGTTCCGGGGGAAAGCATGAAGGGATTCGTCCCCGACTGGATAGGCGAATTCTACGCCTACTACCAGTGGTATTACGGCATTCCCTCTTCAGCTGTAGTGAAGAAGGTTCCTGTAGCCTTTCTGAAAAAAGCCTATTACGGGCTGCATGACCTTGACCTTGAATGTGCAGTGAGAAAGGTGGGTGGGGAAGAATGAAAGTCATCTGTTTCCACAACCCCGGAGAAATCAACGGATACCTCAGCAACTGGTACCTCTCGCCCTTTACGACGGGAGGAACAAGATTCTCGTCTCTTGAGCAGTACATGATGTACGAGAAGGCCGTAACGTTCGACGACGTGAAGACTGCGGAAAGAATACTCGCCACCGACGATGTAGCCGAAGCCAAGAGACTCGGCCGAGGCGTGAACGACTACAACGACAGTGTCTGGAACGGAATAAGACAGATAGTCGTCTACGAAGGCCTCATCGCCAAGTTCAGCCAGAATGAGGATATCAGGCGTGAGCTCCTCGCAACCGGCTCCTCGCTTCTCGCGGAATGTGCCGTAAAGGACACCATCTGGGGAATCGGGCTTTCGATGACGGACCCAGACAGGCTCAATCCCTGGAAATGGAAGGGACAGAATCTTCTTGGGTACGCTCTCATGAAAACGCGTGAGAAGCTCTCGACTCTCTGACATTCCGATACTCATCCCGGAGCCGGTAGCGCCGGGAGACGATGGTATTATAGAGACTCTGCAATTTGGTGAACTACTCGGCAATTGAATTGCCAGAGCATCGTGGGTAAGATTTCTCTCACCACGGGTGCGTCCATGACACCTCTACCGCTATTGCTAGACGGCTACTT
>CAVFVX010000221.1:0-2241 GCA_963626075.1 Acutalibacteraceae bacterium | reverse complement strand
TGGAAGAGAGAACAAAGCTCGTCCAGGAGAAGAAGCTCGACGAACTCGATGCTCTCGAGAAGAGATGTCTTGAGAACAACGCAAAGTTCAAGAACTGGACATGCACAGAGAAGATGATGGCTACCACAAAGAACGGTAAGGCTCTCTATCTCCACTGCCTCCCCGCAGACATCACAGGTGTCTCCTGCAAGGAAGGTGAGGTTGATGCTTCCGTCTTCGACAGATACATCGAACCGCTCTATAAGCAGGCTTCCTACAAGCCGTACGTAATTGCAGCAATGATTCTCCTCGAGAGATTCAAGGATCCTGCAAACCTCCTCGAGAAGCTTCTCAACGAAGGCGGCGAGAGAGTAAAGTCCGATAACTGATCAAATCAGTTTCAGAACAGATAAGGTGCCCCGGTAATTCCGGGGCATTTTGCTGTACTTTTCCGGCAACCTGCATCTTTCGTCCTTTCCTTCCGGCCTGCATGTACTTATCTTTACTGTGAAGGAGAGAGATGAAATGAAGAAATTAATCATCATCGCTGTCTGCGCTCTTGTCGCAGTAATCATCGTTTTCAACTGTTTCTCCACTGTCGGAACCACGGAAAGGGGAATCATGGTCACATTCGGAAAGGCGGGGGAGGAGGTACTCAATCCCGGTCTTCATTTCAAGGTACCGTTTGCACAGACTATCAAGAAGTATTCGCTTGCACCGATCAACTACGAGATAGATTTCTCCATAGGCTCAGACGGCGCTGTTACGAACGACATGCAGACAGTCGGCCTTACTGCCGATGTCTTCTGGACATACGACGAATCCCGGCTATACGATGCCGTCACGAAGTACACGGAGTCGTCCCTGAGGAGCGCAATCGAGAAGACGATGCTCGCCAGTGTGAAGGAATCGGTGGGTAAGTACACCATCTACGAAATCGTCGAGAACCAGGAGAAGATCTCCCAGGAGATATCTTCCTCTCTCACGAGCAAGATGAGCATCTACCCGATTGTCATCAACCAGATAGCGATTTCCAACTGGGACTGGAGCCCGGCATTCGACGAGCAGATAGCCGAGACGATGAAGACGACCCAGCAGGTCAAGATTGCGGAGCAGGAACTGCAGATTACAACGCAGGAAGCCCAGAAACAGATCAAGGAAGCGCAGGCCGAGCAGGAGGCTACGATAATCAGAGCCAACGCCGAGAAGGAGAAGGCTTTGATCGAAGCCGAGACGAAACTCGAGACGGCAAAGCTTGAAGCTGAGGCGAAGAAGGTCGCAGCAGATGCCGAAGCCTACTACAACAGCAAGCTCGCGGAGAACCTCGAAGTCGAACTTGCCCTGAGGGAACTCGAGGTGAAGAGCGAGGAAATCGAGAAGTGGGACGGTAAGTATGTATCGACTTACCAGTACGGTCCGATTCCAGTCACAAGCGGTTCGCTAATCGGTCCTTCATCCGACAACTGATTGCATACCCCGGAAAGCCGGGGTATTATAATGCGCTTATCTTCATTCTGTGATAAGATATAAACATGAAATACACGGAGGACGGAATGGATTTTCTCACTCTTGCAAGGAAAAGATACAGTGTCAGAGCATATACGAATCAGAAAGTCGGGAAGGAAAAGCTGGAAGCGATTCTCGAAGCCGGACGAGTTGCCCCGACGGGATGCAACAGGCAGCCCCAGCATATTCTCGTAATCGAAAGCGAAGCGGGAATGGAGAAGCTCAGGGACTGTGCAAACACATACGGAGCACCGATGGCTTTTGTTGTGTGCATGGAGAAGGGCGGTTCGTGGACACGGCCGTATGACGGAAAGAACCTTATGGATATCGACGCATCAATCGTCACCGATCATATGATGCTTGAGGCAGCATCTCTCGGTCTCGGAAGCTGCTGGATATGCAATTTCAGACCGGATGAACTGAGGAAAGCATTCAACATCCCCGGGAATTTTGAGCCTGTGAACATCCTCCTTGTCGGCTATGCAGATACGATTCGCGAGGAAGCAAAGTCTCCGGAGAGACATGACAGAACAAGAAAGAGAAAGCTAGATATTGTTGAATATGTATGAAATCATTAAGTTGGTGAGTAATAGTTCTATATGAAACTTTGGTAGATAATATACCGAAAATGGAATTCAACATTAGATTTTCTAATATTCTATAATCGATTTTTCGTAAGTAAGGATGTTTTCAAGAGTTGTAAACTGCATTTTGTGTATTTATAATATTCGTAGATAATTTTATTTTTTCCATTAT
>CAVFVX010000220.1:0-2243 GCA_963626075.1 Acutalibacteraceae bacterium | reverse complement strand
CGATTCTAGCCCATCAGAGGGGGACCATCAACTTGCATTCCTGTTCTGTCTGTGTATTTCGTACCTGACTCCGGTCCTCTTCCGTCTGCCGGAGTACGGGTTTACGGCTCTTGAATCCTCTGAATATATTCCGCACGATATAATTCCGGAGGAAAATATATTCCTGAGAATATTTTTCTTTGTGTTTTCCCGGATTTCCTTTATAATCAGAGTATGAGTGATTTTCAGAAATACCTTGACGAGAAGCTGAAGGATGTAAGAATCGACAATGCGGAATCCTCTGCGGAGATTCCCGATTACGATGTCTACAGCGGGATAAGGGAGAGCCTGATTTCCGGGAGGAAGAGGCGGGGAATGAGCCAGAAGGAGCTTTCCCTGAAGACGGGAATGTCGCAGGCTGCCATCTCGAATATCGAGAACGGCACGACGAAGCCGACCATCGATTCGCTGAGGAGGATGGCGGATGCACTCGGGACAAGGCTGAAGATAACGTTCGGAGACGATGAGGAGGAAATCTGATGGCAGTGTTGAAGAATCTGAAGATAGGCGGTTTCCGGGGAATCCGTAATCTCGATGTCCCGGCACTCGGCGCCATCAATCTCGTCGTCGGCGACAACAACTCGGGGAAGACGAGCGTGCTCGAGGCGCTGCAGCTTCTGCGCTCCCCCTCGCCGGGAACAGCGAATCTGTACAGAACGGCAAGGCTCAGGGAGAGCCTTTCCCTCTCCGGTGCGAATTCAATCTACGAAAGCTTCATCTCGATGTTTCCGAAGGACGGGAAGGATAAGGAGATTTCCCTTTCCGCAGGCACCGGCTCCGGAACGCTTTCCTGCTCGCTCCGCGGGCGGGAATCGAGGATTCTTCTGGATCCGGAAGAACTTGAAGGAAACCTCCGGAGACAGCTCGCCGGGTACGGAGAAGGCTTTGAGACCGACGAGTTCAGGGGAACTCTCGAATACAGGGACGGAGACATTTCCCGCAGGGAGGAAATCCGCATCAACCGGTATTCCTCGGTATCCGGTACGGCAGTGGGTGACGATGACGGACTCAGGATAGTCTACGTATCTCCGTTCGAGCACCTGAGAGGTAATATAATCTCCCTCATAGTGAAGAATGACAGCTACAGGGAAATCTGCGTCCGGGCCCTCCAGCTCTTCGATCCCGATATCGAGGACATGATGATCTACCGCAGCGACACGGGTAACAGGCCGGTCGAGTATCTGAAGCACCGCAGACTCGGGGCCATGCCGCTCTCGACATACGGTGACGGCATAAAGAAGGTGCTTGCGCTTTCGAATGCAGCAGCCTCCGCACGGGACGGAATCCTTCTCATAGACGAAATCGAAACCGCGATACATAAGAAATACTATGATGATGTCTTCCGATTCATCGTAAAGGTATCAAAGGCATTCAACGTCCAGATGTTCATCACGACCCACAGCCTCGAGGCGATAGACGGCCTGCTTGCAACCCAGGATTACGACAGCCGGGACGGAGAAGACGACATCATGGTCGTCACTCTCAGAAAGGAGAACGGGCGTACCCTCTCGCGTGTCATGCCGGGCCGTGACGTCAGCAGAAACCGTGAGGCTTTCGGTTTCGAGGTGCGCTTATGAACAGTCCGCAGTGTGAGATGGGAGGAATCGGAGATTCTCGCAGGGGGGTTTCGAAGCTTGTGCAGATATGACTTCTCATCATTTACGGGCTGGTACTGCTTATATTGACTGGTACAGTGACATCCGTAATATAGTACAGTGTTCGTACAACAAAATAACGATTTTGTGGTAAAATCCCGTTTTGAAATTGACGATTCTGTGGTATTTGCCTATTATGAAATTGACGATTCTGAGGGAGATTCTCAATAATGACTTTTAAGCGAAAGATTTATTCAAAACTGCTTTCCTGGAAAAACGAAACACACGGAAAAACCGCCGTTTTAATCGAAGGTGCAAGGCGTGTCGGAAAATCGACAATCGCCGAGGAGTTCGGAAAAAACGAATACAGAAGCTACATTCTGATAGATTTCACGAAGGTTTCGGATACGGTGATCCGGCTTTTCGATGACCTCTCGGATCTTGATTACATTTTCCTGCAGCTTCAGGTCATCTTCAAGAAGGATCTTTATAAAAGAGAGTCACTGATCATCTTCGATGAAGTCCAGTTCTGCCCGAAGGCCCGCCAGGCTGTAAAGCATCTCGTGGCCGACAACCGCTATGACTACATGGAGACGGGGTCGCTCATTT
>CAVFVX010000219.1:0-2247 GCA_963626075.1 Acutalibacteraceae bacterium | reverse complement strand
ATATGTGTGAAATTGTGGAGAAGCTTTGTGAAGAGAGAGCACATGAGCGGGCAATCGAGAGTGCAAAGAAAATGATAGCGCGTGGGAGATACCCTCTTGAAGAGATTGCATTCATACAGAATCTCCCGTTCTCTGAAGTCCAGAAGCTTGCAGAAGAGATGAATGCTCAACCTGCTGCAGAGAGAGAATAGGCGCATCCAGGCACCACAAGAAGGAAACGAAGTCATGTGTGAGATTGTAGAGAAGATTATCAGAGAAGAAATGCTTGATCTGGCAAGGAAGGCAATCATCCGCGGAGGATATTCCCCGGAGGAAATTGCCGAATTCTTTGAGCTCCCGCTTTCCGACATAGAGGCTCTGGAGCGCGAGGTATCGCAAGGCACTCTGGAACACCGTCAGTCGCGAGGAAATCAGTAAACTGCACCCGACAGCAGAAATTCCGTTTTGTCCCCGAATAGTACAGGACAACTCAGAATTCCCGTATTACATTATGAATATAAGAGGTTTTGTGGCAGTTCGTATTCGAAGATAAGTATCCCGGGAGGGCACTATATGGCATCCGATACAAAAAGAAAAAGTAAATTTGAAGTTTTATCTCAGCTGAGACTGTTTGACGACACGTTCATGAGCATCGCTTTCAACGACCAGATAAAGGAGACGAAATTCCTCATCGACACCATTACGGGGATGAACGTAACCGTGATAGAAACAAAAACCCAGGACTTCATTCCCAACCTCCTGAAGCATGAGGCGAGACTTGACATCTTTGCAAGAGACAGTGACGGCAGAGTCTACCACTTCGAAATCCAGAGAGCGAGGGATGGTGCAACAGAAAAGAGAGCAAGATTCACGGCGGCGGTCGTGGACACGAAGCTTCTCGAAAAGGGTGAAGACTACACGGGACTTCCCGACCGCTATACGATTTTCATCACGGAGACCGACTTCTTCGGAAAGGGCCTTCCTCTCTATCATGTGGGAAACAAGATAGAGGAATTAGATAATGAGCCTTTCGACGACGGAGGACACATCATCTATGTGAACGGTGCCTACCGTGATACAAATAATCCGATAGGAGCGCTCATGCATGACTTCTCATGTGTGAATCCATCAGATATGATTAATGAAGTATTGAGAGACAGAGTAAGAGAACTGAAGGAAGAGACAGGAGGCAGGAAAACCATGTGTGCTATTGTTGATAATCTTATTAAAGACGGCATCAAGGAAGATAGATTAGAAAACGCAAAGAAAATGATAGCTGATGGAAGCATACCTATTGAAAAAATCGCATATTTACAGGGACTTCCATTATCTGAAGTTCAGAAGCTTGCCGAAGAGATGAAGAACCAGCCCAAGGCTGAGTAAGCACTCCCCTCACATCGAGGGCTTGCTTCATCGTCAAGCTGCGGGATATCAAAAACACCGCAGAGGACGGTGTGCGTGTCTCATTCTTCACCGGAGCATGAAGACGAAGAACAGAAAACAGAACGACGGAAGACGGCAGCGGGAGGTCTTATATCACCCGGATTTCTGGGAAGACGCAGACATAGAAGAAGAAACAAGCATACGTTCGAGTGCAGCCCAATACCTGCCCTGGGTAGCTGCTCCGGGAGAGCATGCGGAAAGCATCGGGATGCGGTACGAGGACGGGAACATCCGGCTGACAGAGGATGTGCTGGCTGTCCATACTGTCAATGACCATATCAGGAAGATATATGCCGCAGTGAATTGGAGGAGAATGCAACAATTCGGAAATTCCGAATAGTTCAGTAGGAGTGTTCACGACAGCTGAATATGAAACAGCAGAAGAAGAGCGAGGAAGACGATGGCAACGGCAGAACAGAACACCGGGAGCTGCAGACAGGATCAGACACCCCGCAGCGTCAAAGAAACTATGGGAGGCCATCAGCCATACTTCGTACGAGCAGGCTGTGTCGGTAAATCAGAATCTTCACTTCACTGAAACGACGATGATTGCCAGAAAACGCGGTGTTGATTTCTCCGAGGAGAGATTCAGTACACTTCGTATGATTGAGGCAAACGGGAGATTCAACAATCTTGCGCTTCTTCTGAGTGACGAGAATCCTCATGTCGTAAAACTCAAAGTGTACAGGGACGATTCGCTCAACTTCAGCGACGATGAGGAATTCACGGGTTCCTGGCTTATGATGCTTGAACATGTCTTCAAGTATGTGAATATGTACAACACGACGAGCGCGACAATAGGCAGCGGCCTGGCGCGCACGGAAA
>CAVFVX010000218.1:0-2267 GCA_963626075.1 Acutalibacteraceae bacterium | reverse complement strand
TATAACATGCGTTGGCTGAACGCGGAAACAGCCGGGCGTTGGGAACCATCGTCCGTTGACGACAGGGTCGTCAATAAGCCTGTGGAGACACCGTCACTGGAGCTATTGTAGCCCAAACGTGAGTCTGTGAAGCAGGAAATATGATTCCTCGTTCCTTGGGGCGAGGTAGTTCAATATCAGTACAGCAAAGATGTCTATATGAGGGGCGACAGGTTCTTCGAGACATATGGGAAAATGGCACGCATTCTCGAGGAGTTACTCAGTGATTACGAAGACGGAGAGACCACTCTGACTGACGATTTGGAGTCATTCGTAAACAGAGGCGGCCTTTCACTACCTCAGAAGAGAAGACTTCCCGAAGCATTCGAAGAGATGATTGGCGAGATGGAGGCAAAACTCCACCTTGACCTTTCTTCCGTTCTCGACAAGGCTGTCGAACGCTCGGCAGAGGAACACGCGGAGAAGTTAAAGGCAGAAAACCGTGAAAAGCGAAAAACGAAGAAGGTACAGAAACTGATGGAGGAAGTCGGCATCGAGCAGGGAAAGGATGAATCCCCGGTCGAGAGGATACGCTCCGTCCTCACGCTTGAGAAGGCGAAGAAAGAGCACGGCTTCCGGCTGTCCTCAGACGAAATCAATGTCGTTCTCCTCTTCTGCGATATCCTTTCCACCAGCGTATTCTCCGATGTGATAACCTCCTCCCAGATGACACGGCTTGTCGAGAACGATCTTCTTACCGAGGGCGAGATATCCGACATGCTGAGCGAAAAATATTCCATAGACAAGGACTATGAGTGGTACAGCGAGGATTTCCTCGGATGCGGACTTGATGAAAGGACGGATATAAGGATTGACGACGTACTTGAGGCCGCCGGGGAAAAGATCTCGAAAATCATCGGTGCCTCCCTATGAGCCGTCATGACAGTCCGGCTCCGGAGAAGCTCCCCGAAGGCGACGATGCCTCCGGTCAATACTTCTTTCTTTAACGTATCTGCATGTTTAAGATGAAAAGCGGGAATTCTCGGCAACTTCAATTGCCGAGTAGTTCACTAACCTGTCTTCATCAATGTCCAGAGCCAGCGGATAAGTTCCTTCCGTTGGCGTTCTGTGTGTTTATAGCGGCACGCTGTCGATATAGCAGGAATCAGGGCAGAGGTCAATCTTGTTGTTCCGGACCTTTCTGCTGTCGACAGACGGGTCTATGTCCCAGGAAACAGCACCGTACTCATCAAGATAGACACGGCGGAATACAGACTCATCCATAAGCGGTTTGAAGACTTTCCCATTCTCAATAGACGACTTCATGTCATAGCGTCTCTTCTCTCCGTTGTCGAATGTGAGAGCAAGAGTAAAGTCATCATCCGGAGCGACACTGACAATCTTCCTCCTTCCGGAGGCATAATACTCTGCGGCCTTACAGTCAAAACCTTTGGAGAGGTAATATTCTACTTTGTCAGTCATTTGCAACGTTTTCTCAATCTGCGAGTGTCCTTATTTCAGAGAGGAATCCCTGTTTTCAGGACAGTGGCAAGGAATCCGCTTCTGTCCTCCCTGCCACAGAGGAGAACGGGTTCGATGTCGACACACTCGCCTCTCGTCAGCCTCCAGAGCAACTTGAGGGTACCCAGGTAATCCTCGGGGAGTTCGTCGACTATCACCGCGATGTCGATATCACTATATTTGCCTGCAGTTCCACGGGCATAAGAGCCATAAAGATAGACATCCTTCACGGGCAGAACATGCCTGACGGAGTCAGCATAAGCCTTGGCAATACTCATCACCTTTTCCTGTTCCATCTGTATAACTCCTGTGCTTTACTCAATAGCTCCCGTCAACAGGAAGGCATCAGAGGCACACCCCCGTCGCCCGTCAGGAATATATCAACGGATACTTTTCAGGATTCTTCAGAGAGTCCGTCTCGATGTCGATATCGAGTTTCGGCCAGTGAAGGTTTCCCATGGAGTCTTCTTCAACATCGGCTATATCCTTTATAGATGCTCCATCGAAGAAAGGATACTCCCTGTAGCTGATGAAAAGTTCAACTCCTCCGACAAGGACCCAGATTCCGAAGGGAGAGATATTGGTTACTTCTGCATTATCTGTTTTCAAAATGGCTGTTCCATTCTGCATTTATAACCTCCTCTTTGCTCTTAATCATTTCTAGAATTTCTCTTACTTCTTTCGGGGTCAGATTAATTATCTTGGCTACCGATATCTCGGGTTCCATCCATTCTTTCGCTTCACCATCAGGAGAAGAAACATATATA
>CAVFVX010000217.1:0-2302 GCA_963626075.1 Acutalibacteraceae bacterium | reverse complement strand
TCTCCCAGTTTGCAGGGGACGTGAAGATGTTCTGTCCGCCGGGCCACTGGTCGGGGCCGAAGAGCATCGGGCAGTTCTCGATTGCTATCTTCACGTCTTCCTTTTCCGCGAGGTTCAGGAGCGGTGACCATACCTTCTTCACAATCGGCAGGTTTTCGTCGACCGTCTTTGTCTGGTCACGTCCGATGAAGGTGGTGACCATACCCACTCCGAGCTTATGCGATGCCTTTATGAGTGCTTCGATGTGTCTGACGGCCGCATCCGCCTTCTCCCTGTTGCTGTCGAGGGGATTCGGGTAATACCCCAGGGAGCTGATTTCGACCCCCCTGGCCTTTGCGTAGTTGACGACGCTCTCGGCATAACGGTCGTCCTCGAGGACTCTCTCCGCATCTATGTGGCTGACGCCGGCATAACGCCTCTCGGCCTTTCCCTGCGGCCAGCATGCGACTTCAACTGACTTGAAGTTCATGCCCTGAGCTATGTCTATGACCTCTTCGTATGTCCAGGAATCAAGAATTGCACTTAATAAACCGAGTTTCATCTCCGACCACCTTTTATGAAACAGTATGAAATAAAAACCATGCTTCCTTTTGTGTATCTATTCTTTGAACGCTTTTCCCGAACTGTCAAGCTAAATTTTTATGTAAATTATCTTATTGATTTTCAAGTATTTATCGTAATTTTAGGTAATATCGTGACTTTTATAGCGATATTTCATGAAGTTTCTGAAATGTCATGGTTGTTTCAGAAATAATTTGACATCTCATGTAAACCTGTTATTCTGTATCCATGAAAAGAGCGAATCTTCCGGTAAACAGCATCGCGTCCACTGTCGGCCTTTCCCCTGCAACAGTGTCGAGAGTACTCAATCATCCAGAGCTCGTGAACGACGAGACGAGGGAGAAGGTCGAGAAGGCAATCAAGGCCCTCGGCTACGACATGGAGAGTGTCCTCAGGCGTCAGACGGAGAGCAACAAACGCATCATCGTCGTGGCGCTGCCGTCAATCGACAACCCCTTCTACAACAGTGTTGTAAAGGGCATAAAGACAAGTGCCCACAACCACAACTACGAGGTTCTCATCTACATGGGAAACATAACGCAGTCCACGATAAGCCAGTTCCAGGATGTTCTGAAGATGTCCTCCGCCCGCGGCGTCATTTCGATTTCCCGTAAGATAGACATGGAGATAGCCGACGAAATCGACTCCGCCCTCCCCTTCGTGCAGTGCTGCGAGTACAACGCGCAGAGCAGGGCGACCTATGTCTCGATCAACGACTACGCTTCGGCGAAGACCGCAACCGAGTACATACTCAATCTCAACTACCGCCGCATCGCAATGATTAACGGCCCCTTGTCCTTCAACTATGCAATAGAGAGGCTCAAGGGATTCGAGGCGGCCCTTACGGAAAGAGGAATACTCATTCCCCAGTCGTGGAAGATTTCGGTCCCGGAGGTTTCCTACTCTCTCGGCTACTCCGCAGCCTCACAGCTCCTCGGAGCAAAGGAGAGACCGGATGCCATCTTCTGCTCGGCCGACGTCTTCGCAATCTCCGTAATAAAGGCGGCAAAGCGCTACTCGCTGAGAGTTCCCGAGGATGTGGGAGTCGTGGGCTTCGACAACATCGAGGTCGCTTCCGTCACCAATCCCGGAATAACGACGGTGAACCAGCCGTCCTACCAGCTGGGATTCACTGCGGGAGAGACCCTGTTTGAGAAGATTGTCGACCCCGCGGGACGTCCGCGTTCGATTCTTCTCGACACCGAGCTCATCGCCCGCGATTCGATCATTCCGTATGTGAACCGGAACCTGTAGAAGAGACCGCACCCGGAGTCCGGATGCGGTCAGGAGATCAGCTTTTCGTTTTTCTATTCGAAATCCACGGAGCGTCCGAGCCCGGAGGACTTTCTTACTGCTTCCATGAGAAGGAGGACCCTTCTCACCTCGTCCTTTCTGACGAGGAAGTGACACTTGCCGTTACGCGTGTCGATGTAGTTCTGAATGTAGTCGTAATACGTCGTGTCGATGTGCGGGATGTCGCTGACGGTGATGAGTCCCTCCTCCGGAGTCCCGAATGAGCGTGTGGGGCCTTCGTCTCCGAGAGTCTTGTCCCTCACGTTTTCAAGGAGGTGCTTCGTCGTGACGATTCTCCCCACCGGGTCGAAGCCGTCCGCGTACATCGAGCCCCTGTTGCCGCCGACGAACCAGTGACGGGTGAACCAGTTGCTCTTGTCGGAAAGGAAGTACGTACCGAGTTCCACCTCTGCCGATATTCCGCTCTCGAAGAGGAGCTGTACCTTGA
>CAVFVX010000216.1:0-2309 GCA_963626075.1 Acutalibacteraceae bacterium | reverse complement strand
GTAAGTATTCGGGGAAAGCGGGCAGATAAGGAGGCTGCATCTCAATACCAGGACTTCTGAGCAATCTTCTCGTAAGAAGAAATACGAGGCGTTGCAGCCTGTGTTCGAATGACGGCGCCGCCTTTCTTTTGATACCCTTTATTCCTTGAAGAGGTCTTCCATGGTTATTGTCCTGGAGAATACTCCGCTGTATGTGTTGTACTTCAGACCGAAGGTCGTAATGAGTGTGTTTCGTACTGCAGTACGTTTATTCAGGTGTCCCGAGAGATTCACCTGTCTTTCATTGAGCGTTCTGTAGTATTCCTTGTCGACAGAGAATTCAACTCCGTAGAACTTGATTTCGCACATGTTGACGACGTTGTCCTTCCTTTCAATCAGAAGGTCAATCTGGGAGCTGTTGTCGAACCACTGAGAGCATACAGTCTGAACACCGCTTATTCCGAGAGCGTTCTTAATCTGGGGAATATGATTGAAGCATACATTCTCGAATGCATAGCCGCGCCATGAGTTGATTGCCGGTGCGGTAACGTTCTGCATCCAGAAATCCTCGTCGAGAGATGTCTTGTTTTCGATGAATCTGAGATAGAAGATGCAGAACGGATCTATGAGCTTGTAATAACTCTGGCTTTTCTTTTTTCCGAAGGGGACATATCTGAGGACGAAGTTTCCGGCTTCAAGGGCATCGAAGGCCCGTGTAAAGCTGCTGTTGTCAATTCTTCCAAGTTCACGGAGCACATCCTTTCTTTCAAAGCCCATGCTTCTTCTGTTGAGTATTCTGACAATCTCCATGATGAGATCCGGGTTTTCGAATACGGAAGAGAAGAGGCGTGAAAATTCTGCCCGGAGTTTTGCATTTCTTGAGAAGAACATGCTGTCTATGTTCTGGACAAGACTGTCTTCGGGGGAGATATAGGCAAGATAGTACGGTATTCCTCCCATAATCATGTAGGCCTGGGTGATATCGTAGTCGGAGAATTCTATATTCCGCGACAGGAAGTATTCTTTGCACTCATGAAGAGTGAAAGGAGCAAGATTGATTTCGTAGGTAACGCGGTTGTAAAGTCCGCCGTGATTGTTGATCAGCTTGTTAATGATCCATGAATTGGCACTGCCGCAGACAATGAGGAGAAGGTTGTCCTTTCTGCAGCCCCAGTTGTTCCAGAATCCTTCGAAGGCTGTGATGAACCCCGAACGGGGAGTATCGAGCCAGGGCAGTCCATCAAGGAAGACCACCATTTTTCCCTCTGTTTTCTTGCCGTCCAGAAACATTTCCAGCATGAAGAAGGCTTCCATCCAGTCGTGAGGTATGTGATCCTTCTGCATTCCGTACCTGAGGAGGGAGTAATAGAAGTGTCTAAGCTGTTCTCTCGTTCTGCTTCGACCGCATTTTGTAGCAGCGGGAGAGAGGGCTGTATGGGAGAAATCTATTCGATTTCTGAATACATCTTCGACAAGGTATGTCTTCCCGATACCGAGTCTGCCGCATATTGTAACGAGCTCGGCTTTCGGACTGTTGTAGAGTTCCTCAAGTTTCTCTCTTTCTTTCCTTCTTGCAGTCATACAGTAATTATTGAATGCGTTATAAGTTGCAGTCAACTGACATTTTATGCTGGAAAATGCAGATTATAAGCATGTTTTGGTGTTATAAACTGCATTCTTTCGACATTTCCTCAGATTTGTGAGTATGGTTCGGTACTGGTTGTATAGGGTTTACTGAAGGCTCTTTTCAATAAGGGAGAGGCATACCTTCAGTGCCGAACTTCCGTCGTCTGCCACGATGTCGGGGGCGTTACCGGTGAGAGCCTTCAGGTTTCCGTCAGGAGTTGCTACAGCGGCTGCAGGGGAGGCGATGGTGATATCATATCCGGGAATCTGTGTCTGGATTAACGGAAGTCCCGTCTCCGTTGTCTGCCGTGCTTCTGTCGACGACTGACTTTTTGAGACAACAGGACCTGAAAATTGAGAGAAATTATTATCGTTCAAATCAGGGATTCTTAATGCTTTCATGATATTTGAAATTATCCGTTTGTGTATGTCAGATAACCAGAAAACGAACACGATGCATAATAAATTCTTTTGTAATAAAAAATTGAAAAATATCGCTTGACACTGTGTTTTTTTACTGCTGATAATTTCCATAAAAGGGGAGACGGAATATGGATATAGGTAAACTGCTGGATTCTGATTATTTCAAATCCGATATGGCCGGCCTTTCTGTCTGCTATTCGTGTACCCAGTCATGTTCTCCAGGATGTTCGGATGTCTCCTGCTCAACCTGTTCCTCATCCTGTTCTTCGGGATGTTCTAGT
>CAVFVX010000215.1:0-2314 GCA_963626075.1 Acutalibacteraceae bacterium | reverse complement strand
ATGACATCGAGCAGACATCTTCTCTCTCTCATCAACGACATCCTCGATATGAGCCGCATCGAGAACGGGAAGGTGACGATAGAGACCGTTCCCGTGTGCATAACCGAGCAGATGCAGCTTGTGAAGGACGTCGTCCATTCCGATATGGAGAGCAGGGGACTGACCTACAGGGAGAAAACCGTGGACCTTGACGACGTCTATGTCTATGCCGATTCGCTTCATGTCAACAGGGTTCTCATAAACATCCTTTCCAATGCGGTCAAGTTCACCCCCGAAGGCGGTACGATAACCTTCACGATGCGTGAAAGAAAGTCGGAGAAGGCGGGCTCGGCGTACTACGACTTCATCATCGAAGATACCGGAATCGGCATGAGCCGGGAATTCCTCGGCCACATCTATGAGCAGTTCGCGCGTGAGAAGACGTCGACAGTGAGCCATACGCAGGGGACCGGACTGGGTATGTCCATAACAAAGAGCCTTGTGGATCTCATGGGCGGCATCATCTCTGTCGAGAGCGAACTCGGGAAGGGCTCGGTATTCACCGTAACGCTTGAGTTCAGACAGACGACAGAGGACATGGTGCATGTAAACACATCCCGTATGGAGACGGGGACGGTGATGAATCTCAGAGGCCGCAGGGTCCTCGTTGCGGAAGACAATGAACTCAACCTGGAAATCGCAGTCACCCTCCTTGAAAACATGGGACTTGAAGTCGAGACCGCCTCCGACGGCAGCGAGGCGCTCGAAAAGGTGAAGGAACACGATGCGCTCTACTACGATCTCATCCTCATGGATATCCAGATGCCGATGATGAACGGTTACGAGGCGGCCCGCGCGATAAGAGCGCTCGACGACCCCGAGAAGGCTGACACTCCGATCATCGCCATGACAGCCAACGCCTTCGAGGAGGACAGGGCGAATGCATATGAGGCGGGTATGAACGCACATATCGCAAAGCCCATCGATGTCACTGTTCTCTCCGGGACCATTGCCGTTGAACTCGAAAAGAGCGGAAAATGAAGGAATCCTTCCCGATGAGTCCGGAGATGGAGGGAGACGGGTAACATTTTTCCTTCTTTTCCTGTATACTTTTCCCGATGAGACGTACGGGAACAATCTTACTGCTGCTGTTAATTCCTTTTTTTCTGTTTTCGGCTCAAACTCTTGACGTGACGGATACGTCCCTGAGAGCCCTGGGCTACAGCGCCTTCTCGTCCGCTTCCTATTACGGTTCTTTTTCGGATATCTTCGTAAACCCGGCATCCCTTCCTCTTCTCGAGAGGACGACCTTCTACCAGGTGTCTTATGCACTCGGGGAGAACTACAACACCTCTCTCTGGGGAAAAGAGGAGGTGAGCTACATGCAGAACACTGCAAGCGAACTCCAGGGTACCGTCGTCAGCGGCCCCGTGGCGCTTAGTGCGAAGATCTCCTCGTCTCTCGCGGGGCGTGAAGTGAGGGAGGACGGAGGCGCCTACTATGACATCTACTCGTCCTTCGACATTGAGCTCGCACTTGCGTATTCCTTCTTCAACCATTTCTCGATCGGAGCCAGGCTCGGGGGAGGAAACTCGGTTGCGAGGCTTCGTAAGAGAATGACGGGCTTCATCAGCGCCATGGGGAACGCATGGTTCAGCCCCTACGAGCAGATGACTGGAAGCGAAAGATTCAACCTCAACGTCGGAACGCTTGTATATTTCAGCAACTTCACATTCGGCCTTGTGATGGACGACCTCATCTCTTCGGGAGACGAGGGGTACTTCAGACACCTTGTTGCCAACACGACATTCTCGTTTGCATACAGGGGAAATGTCTACAACGGCGACGGGGACCTCAGGTACCTTGTACCGCGCATCGCAGTGGATGCGAAGGGAATAGGATTCACGGGAGAGAGGAGCATAAGCGTCACGGGAGACCTCACGCTGCAGTTCCTGAAGGATGTCCTTCTCGATGCGGGACTCCGCTACAGCTACATGGTATCTTCCTCGGACGATGTTTCGTCTTCAGTCACATTCTCGCTTCTCGGAAACTACGGGGATTTCTCACTTCTCCTGAATATCGTCATCCTGCAGAACACGGCGAACAATTTCCGTCCGTCGCTGATCTTCACATACTCGGTATGACAAAGAAAAAGCGATGCATTCCGCATCGCTCTGTATACGGCCAGTTAGGCTCGAACTAACTACCTAGTGCTTAGAAGGCACTTGCTCTATCCAGGTGAGCTATGGCCGCATGATTTCGTTACCCGTCTAACTTACATTTATTGAAGGACATTTTCAAGTGGGTAGCCGAAGATTTTTTCATTCTGCGGCTT
>CAVFVX010000214.1:0-2346 GCA_963626075.1 Acutalibacteraceae bacterium | reverse complement strand
GGTCAAGCTGATCGGGATGAACGGCATGCTCCGAGACTTCGGGTTCACCTGTCAGACAGTGTTCACAGATGCATTTCGCGTCGTAGGAAGAGAACTCCTTTACACAGCACCTGTCGTCGAGGCGTCAGCAACAGATCAGAATTGTCCTGTATTACACATTCCAATTCTGCACCGCAAGCCGAAGCAGAGGAATCATCACTTCTCTGACTTTCCCTCTTCGAAGTGTCCGGCTTTCTCGAGGAACTCGGCAACAGTCATACCAAAATCGGATGCGGCATCTTCTGCTCTGAGAATTCCTCTCTTGTAATATTTGACCGCCATTTCGAACTTACCTTCTACTCTACCCTTCTGTTCAATAGCGCTACTTAAATTGCACATGAGATTTACCTCCGCTTCCATTTGCTTTGTCATTGCGATGTTGAATTTCTCATCAAGAACTCTCTTCTTCTCATCCGGTCGAACTGTTGAAAGCAGGAGACTCTGCAGAGTGCGAGAGAAAAATGAGACATGTCCTCTGCAGCGCCCCTGCACAAAGTTCACATCTCAATAATGAAACTGAAAAATCATGATTCATGAGACTTCGTCACCAGGTCTGAAATCCTGTATCTGACTTTCATTCCCGAACATCGGTTCTGCTCAATGATTCTGTCATGCTGAAGTCTTCCGGCGACAATGCCCGGGTGAATTCCTATGGAAGAGGCGAAAGCTTCAATTTCACTGTCCGAAGTATATTTCGTCGGAGCAAACCGTTTGTAGGCCGCAGGAGGAATGAGATAATCAGAAGCAAAGGAATCTGCTTCTTCCTCGTATTTTGAATTCATATCCATCATTTCCGTCACACTGCTGTTTACAAAAACGGTCTTCACTTTCTGCTGAAGTACATGTTTGATTTCATGAAAAAGAGAAAACCAGAACCTGTCAGCATCCGCCCCCCTGTCATTCATGGCAAGAACAACCCGTTCACTGTTAATCCATTTAACCGCCCCGTTGACGCCGCAGTTTCTCAGATTCGGAAGTAAGACGAAGGCTATTCCGCATTCGGAAAATATGTCGCGCATTCTCGGAAGAAAACTTTCAGGTTCCTGAAGTGTCATTTTTCTGAGTTCGGGAAGATATTCCTTCAGTTTTCCACAATCAAACGGCTTTACCCTGATTGCGCAGGAAAGGTTGATTGCCGTCTGAATCCAGGCCCGTGAATTAACGATGTTCTTCATCTGTATACTGGAAATCCCGGTTCTGTAATTAACGAGGAAATCGGGTTCCTTCAGAATATTCAGGTCAGAAACCTTGAGATACCTGCAGAGATTAATGATTCTTTCATGCGCAGTCTTCGCCCGGGGAAGTTCGGAAATCTTCACAAAGAAGGAATAATCTATGAGGGATTCAACCTCCATCTGATTATCAAGTTTCCTTTCCCGTTCAATCTCCAGAATCTTCTGGTTGTAAGCCACCTGCAGATTCATCCACAGAGATGCACTCGTGCCGAGCATAGCCGAAAGCTTCTCTGCAATATCATCCGAAAGGCTGATCTGACCATTCAGGATTGTACTGAGATTCTTGGGGGTCGTCCCCAGTCTCTGGGCGAACTCCGCCTGACTGATCCCCATATCGTCTATAACCTCGGCAATGTAATACCCGGGATGAAAAGCCATCAGATCCTTGTATTCCGTTATATTATTCATAATGATTTGTCACCTCCGTCACCAGTATTATCCTTACCGTTCTGCATTGAGCCGAAATGTCACCGCCTGTTATCTTATTCCCGTCATCGTCACACGGATATAATATGACCCGATACCCCGTGTTCCCGAGCCGGATGCTCCATTTATTCTTCCTCTCGCCCTGCATTTTCTCAAGATGAAAGGGGCGATACTCGAAAATATCCAGAAGGGAATCCGCACTCAGTATGACATTCTCCGCAGCCACCAGTCTGGTCTGCACCTCTTTCGGATATCTCCAGCTCTTTCTGTATTCCGAACTGAACTGCCTTTCGATTTTGATACTTTTGTATATTATCTTCATGCGCCGGAAGCTACCCTCTAAAAAGCATTACCCATCAGGTAACGTTATTTTACCACATATCTTTCGACATGCCAATAGAAAATCACACCAGCACAGTGTATTCTCCGCGACGCCTCCTCTCATTTCCATGGAAGAGCACGAGGAAAAGAGCAGACACCGAGAGCCGGATATCCGGGAGCAGAATAGATGGTGCTACACACCGCAGGCATGAATGAAGGCCCGGCAGTTAATTCGAGCGGAGAACCGAGCATTCAGCAAGCCGCAACCTTGTACAGCATTTTGTAAGTAACTGTGATTATAATCATCTGACATTCTAAATATTTT
>CAVFVX010000213.1:0-2387 GCA_963626075.1 Acutalibacteraceae bacterium | reverse complement strand
AAGGGAATAGACTATCTCCTTGAAGTAGGAGAAGGCCTTGAAGGAATCCTCGACCCTGTCCTTCGAGAGAGCCCTGAACTTATCGAGATACTCGCCGTAGACGTTGTCCCAGTTCACAGTCTCGTATGTGAAGTGGACATAGTCCTCGTCCATCACGGCCCAGAACTCCTTAAACATATCCTCCCAGCTTCCGCCCTGAAGCGTAGCGGGGTCCGCTACATTGTTCGTACATGATACGAGTACGAGAGATGCCGTTAAGAGTATGAGTAATGCCTTCTTCATCATACAGCCCTCCACTGAAGTGTTGCAGACAGGTCGAATGTCGAATTATGCAGGGAATAGTTTCCGTACACCTGTCCCTTGTGGATATCCGAGAGAAAGCGAGAACCTCAATGAGTCTATATCGACCGTGTAGCCGAGGGCTGCGGTGACACCGTACTCGTAGCGGTTGCGGTACTCGACACCCACCCTGTCGCTGACGGCAACGGGCTCGGACGACATACCGAGAACCTTACCGTCTCTCTTTCCTCCGAGGTAGAAGCCCGCGTAGCCGCCGGCTGTGAGGAAGAGAGATACGTTATCGACCCACTTTACGGACACTCTCAGCGCTACGGGCACCGTAACGAAGAGATTCGTCTCCGTGACGTCTACTGGCGTCATTCCATGCGTCTCACGGAATATCCGGTACGTCTTCCCGGTGAGGCTTACTCCCGTCTCGAAGCCGAAATTAGGGGTACACTCCACCGTTACGGGAAGAGAGGCCTTCCAGCCGAAGCCGCTGAGGTATTCGTAACCCGTATAGTTCTCCCCCGCGATTATTCTGTTGTATGTTCTGCCGCCTCCGATTCCGACAAAGAGCGACGATGCCGGAAGAGAGAAGACAAGCAGAATCAGTAAAATTGTCACTGCTGTTTTCTTCATGGCTGCCATTCTCTCTCTTTCGGGGAAAAATGATAACAGCAGGAAGACACTTTTCCCTTCGAGGATAAGAATACGACTGAAAAAAGAAATCTCCTCCCGTTCACGATGACGGAAGGAGACAGTGTTTCTCTATTATCCCGGATTTCAGCTTCCCGACGACGATGAGGCAATCGCCTTTTTTATCTCCGTCATCGCCGTCTCATACCTCGTGTCCTTCGAATTATCGCCGCTCTTCACCTCCAGGTCGGGTGTGATGCCGACGCCTTCGTACTTCTCCCTGTCCTTTCCGACCATCTCGAAGGATGATGTATAGATGGAGACGTACTTCGAGTCAAACTTGCCGGAATGGTAGACTTCACGCTCACCTATCGCCCCGATGGCGCCGTAGGTTGTCGTTCCGAGCACCTTCCCGTTGGGAAGCTGCTTTACGAGGAGCGCCGCCGTCTCGCTGCAGGAAGCGGAGCGTCCGTTCACTATGATGTAGAAGGGATTCTGGTAAGCGCCGTCGGCAAGAGGATTGCAGTAGCTCTCCGGAAGACTGTATTCCGCCCACGGAGTATATTCGTAGCGAGAGTAGCCGTCCTTGTATCTGAGGTAGCCTATCTGAGTCTCATATCTGAAGAAGCTTCCCATAAGGGAGAAGAGGAAATTGAGCTTTCCTCCCCCGTTACTTCTTACATCCATCACGACACCCTTGACAGTGCAGATATCTGAATCGGCGAGGATACATTCGTTCATGCTTCCGATGAGTCTGAGGTTGTAGGCAAGACTGCATATTCCCTTCAGCTGCTTGATCTGCACCTTCAGCTTCTCGTAGTAACGGTTCGGCCCCTTCCAGATCTTGTTGTACAAGACCTTCATCTCATTCGAGAGCGAATGGTAGACCTCGGCATCGGTTATCGGGTTCAGAATCGTCTCGAGCGCCAGGACGTTTGCAGACGGGAACGACGAGAGATAGAAGTAGAATATGCCGTCATTCGTCAGACCGTAGAAGTACGTGAAGCCTTCGAGGTCATAGGCATTTACGAGCGACGCCCAGAATTCCGCGGCATCAGCGTCGGTTATATCGGAGACTGCCGCCGACGTCTCGGCTGTATCGTTGTCAATGTAATAGCTCTTGAGGGTCGCTTCATTTGTCGAAAAGGCTGCTCCTACATAGCCCTGCGCAAAATCGGAAGCAACACCATTCGAATTATGGAATACTCCGTAGGTTGCATCCCCACCCAGTGTTGTCGATACGGAAAGAAGTTCGGAGACTTCACTGTAGCCTTCAATGCCGTTCCAGTATCCGAGAAGAGTACGTTTCTCGGCATCGGATGCGTCACTCCACTTTGTCCAGCTGGCAATGATTGTCTTGCCATCCTTGATACACATGATGGAAGTCTTGCTACCCTGTACCCAGTAGACATCGGGATATTCGTACACATCCCCGCCTGTACTCTCACTCCACTTGAGCTCTTTTGCCG
>CAVFVX010000212.1:0-2408 GCA_963626075.1 Acutalibacteraceae bacterium | reverse complement strand
GACTTCGCAGATCCCGTGGTCGTTCCCGCGACATGCACGACAGCCGGTTCAAGAACGGGAAAGTGTAACCGCTGTAACGAAACGACGACAGAGACGATTCCTGTTAAGGCGCACAGTTATGTCTACGAGAAGAATGATACCCAGCACTGGCAGAAGTGTTCTGTCTGCAGCTCGGAGACAGAAAAGGCCAATCATACTCTGACGACGGGAACCGATGCCACATGTACGAAGGCGGGAGTAAAAACATCATCCTGTTCTCTCTGCGGCTATGAGAAGAAAGAAAACGAAAATGCTCTCGGCCACAGCTGGGGCGAGTATAACTGTGATAACAGCAAGCATTGGAAGAAATGCACAAGAAGCGGCTGCAATGAAAAGAAAGATGAAGCAGAACATACCTGGAATGACGGTACAGTTACCACACAGCCGACCTGTACGGGAACCGGAATAAAGACCTTTACCTGTACTGCAGAAGGCTGTAAAGGCACAAAGACTGAAACAGTGGAAGCAACTGTTCATAAAATGGAGGACGTTGAAGCTTGTGCTGCTACCTGCTATGCAGATGGCTGGAATGGTTATCAGAAATGTACGAATGCGGGTTGTACATACAAAACCAATTATTCACCGATTGCGAAACGCGAGCATCATACGGCTACTGTTAATGCGCAGAAGGCAACCTGTACACAAGACGGCTGGAATGCATACGTAATCTGCGATTACGACGATTGTGACTACTCAACTTATGAAGAGAACAAGATTCCGGCCCCCGGCCATGATTATGAAGGTGGAGAAGAAACTGTAATCAAAGAGGCCACATGCACCCAAGCGGGCTCCAAGACTGTTAAGTGTACAAGATGCAATAATACCGAAACGGTTGAAATTCCGAAGGATTCTACAAAACACTCATTCAGCTCTGAATGGAGTTCAGATGCTAACGGTCACTGGCATGCATGCGTTAACGAAGGTTGTACGGCAAAGGAATCTGAAAGTGCAGCACATACAGAAACAGCTTCTACCGTGAAAGCGACATGTACTGCAGATGGAAAAGAGACAACCATCTGTTCTACACTAAGACTATAAGTTAGATAAGGAGAGAAAGAATAACGAATATCTGTTACCATCAAGGAGTAGGAGTAAGAGAAAGATGGGTAGACAGAGAAAGAGGTATTCAGAGTCGTTTAAGCACAAGGTGATTGTAGAAGCTTTGACGAGCGGGAAGACGATGGCAGAGGTGGCAGCATCGAACAACATAGCCCCGAGCCTCGTGACCGAGTGGAAGGATGCATTCATCAAAGGAGAGGAAAGCAAGGAACTGAAGAAAGCCCACAGAGAGCTCGAGGAGAAGGACAAGACCATCGAGACGCTGATGAAGAAGGTGGGAGAGAAGGAGCTTGAGGTCGAGTTGTTAAAAAAAAAGACAGCGCGCTTCGACAGGAAGACCTCTGGAAACTCGTAGATCCGGATGCGGAGAGGAACGGAGTCTCTCTCCCCGTCAGGAGACAGTGCAGGCTGCTTGGCATAGCCCCGTCGACTTACTACTACAACACGAAGCATCGTGACGAGGTTGAGGCCAGGAAAGCCAAAGAGCTGGAGGATACGAACGAGAAAGCTCATGTCGTGATGGAGAAGTGGTCGCAGTACCCCGCCATGGGCTACAGAAAGCTCTCTCACACACTTCTGAAGGATGGACACGCCTGGGCTACGGAAAGGGTTGTGAGAAAGCTCTATGATGTTCTGGGAATAAAAGGACTTGTACCAGTGTTCAAGACCACTAAGGCCTCGAAACATCCCTATTGCAAGTACCCATACCTCCTCAGACATAAGGTCATCCAGTTCCCCAACCAGGTGTGGGCGACGGACATCACCTACATCAGGACGGATGAGGGCATGCTGTACTTCACAGCGGTGATTGACCTCTACAGCAGGAAGATCCTCTCCTGGAGGCTCTCTGACACTATGGAGGTCGGCTTCTGCCTGGACGCAGTGAATGAGGCCATCTTCAGGTATGGTATTCCGGCCATATTCAACTGTGACCAGGGATCCCAGTACACCAGTAAGGAGTTCATAACCCTGCTGGAGAGCTATGACATAAGGATTAGCATGGACGGAAGAGCCAGATGTCTGGATAACATCTTCGTTGAGAGGACCTGGAGAACGCTCAAGTACGAATGGGTGTTCCTCAAGGACTACAAGACAAAGGATGAGATGGAGGAAGGACTGGGAGAGTTCGTGAGGTTCTTCAATGAGGAACGTTTACATGAGGGCCTGGGTTACCAGACACCGAATGAGGTATATGCAGCGGGTTGCTTCCCTGATATTAATAATGATACAGAGGGGCATTTGGAAGAGAACAAAATAACAGCTTAATTCGTTATTTTTTCAAATCGTGTATTGACAAGTGTCTTAGTATA
>CAVFVX010000211.1:0-2431 GCA_963626075.1 Acutalibacteraceae bacterium | reverse complement strand
CTCACTTCTCCTTTACTGCGCCGAACTTGCATGTCGCAATACATGAACCGCACTTTATGCACTTCTTCTGATCGATGAGGAACGGTTCCTTGATCTTTCCGCTGATTGCTCCGACGGGGCACTTTCTCGAGCATGCCGAGCAGCCCTTGCAGACTGTCGGGTCGATGTAGATTGTCCTGAGCTTTGCGCACTGTCCGGCGGGACACTTATGGTCGTAGATGTGTGCCTCGTACTCGCTTCTGAAGTTCTTTATCGTACTGACGACGGGGTTCGGGGCAGACTTGCCCAGTCCGCAGAGTGCGGTATGGGAAATCGTGTCGCTGAGCTCCTCGAGGAGTTCTATGTCGCCGTCCCTTCCGTTGCCGTCTACGATGCGTTCGAGAATCTCGAGCATTCTCTTCGTACCCTCTCTGCAGGGAACGCACTTGCCGCAGGATTCATTCTGGGTGAAGTGCATGAAGAAGCGTGCAACCTCGACCATGCAGGTGTGGCTGTCCATGACGACGAGTCCGCCCGAGCCGATCATAGCACCGATTCTCTTTAAATTGTCGAAGTCGAGAGGAAGGTCGAGCTGATCCTTTGTGAGACATGCTCCCGAGGGTCCTCCGATCTGGACCGCCTTGAACTCTCCGTCTCCTCTCATGCCGCCGCCGATGTCGAAGATGATCTTCCTCAGCGTCGTTCCCATCGGGACTTCGATGAGACCGGTGTTCGTGATGTTACCCGTGAGGGCGAATGCCTTCGTTCCGGGGCTTGTCGGTGTTCCGATTGTCAGATACCAGTCGGCTCCCTTCGAGATTATCTGGGAAACGGTTGCGAAGGTCTCGACGTTGTTGAGGACTGTCGGGGAATCGAAAAGGCCGTGCTCCGTAGTACGCGGCGGTTTTACACGCGGGAAGCCGCGCTTACCTTCGATTGATGCAGTGAGTGCCGAGCCCTCTCCGCAGACGAATGCTCCCGCACCCTTTGCGATGCGGATGCGGAAATTGAAGCCCGAACCGAGGATGTTGTCCCCGAGAAGTCCGATTTCAGTCGCCTGGTCGATTGCCCTCTGGAGTCTCCTGACTGCAAGCGGGTATTCTGCTCTTACGTAGATGTAGCCTTCCTCCGCTCCTACAGCGCGTCCCGCAATCATCATACCTTCAAGCATTCTGTGGGGATCGCCTTCCATGATGGATCTGTCCATGAAGGCACCGGGGTCGCCCTCGTCTCCGTTGCAGACGACGTACTTCTTCTCGCCCTTCGCTCTCTTCACCTGCTCCCACTTCTTTCCGGTGGGGAAGCCTCCGCCTCCGCGGCCGCGGAGTATGGATTTCGAGATTTCGCTGACGATTTCGTCACCCGTCATCTCGAAGAGAGCCTTCTCGAGGGCTTCGTAGCCTCCGATTGCGATGTATTCCATGACGCTGTCCGCGTCGATTCTTCCGCAGTGTTCGAGAACGACACGAGACTGCTGATGGTAGAAGGGGATTTCCTCCTGCTTACGGTAAATCTGGCCGTTGATCTTGTAGCTCAGGCGCTCGACACACTCGTTGTTCACGATTGTCTTCTCGATGATCTCGCTGCAGTCCTCGAGCTTGACCTTCGTGTACAGCCAGCCCTCTGGTTCGATTCTGACAAGCGGCCCCATTTCGCAGAAGCCGTGGCATCCGCTCTTCTTGAGACCCACTTCGTCTCCGTGGGGCTCCTTCTCGAGGACGACGGAAACGTAGATTCCCTTCTCCTCCATGAGCCGCTTGAGTTCGTCATATATCTTCAGCGAACCTCCGGCGACACATCCCGTTCCGCCGCAGACGATGATCTTTCTCTTCTGGTTGACATAGCCGCTCTCCATGTCGGCTCTGAGCTTTGCGAGGTCCTCACGTGTTCTGAGTATGCTCATTTTCCGCTCTCCTTGACCTTGAGGCTGTAGATGACTTCCATTGCCTTGTCGGGGGTCATCGCGGGATGAACCTCGTCGTTGACTGTCATGACGGGCGCTAGTCCGCATGCTCCGAGACACGATACCGTCTCGATTGTGAAGAGCTGGTCGTCTGTCGTCTTCTTCTTTTCGCTGACGCCTAGCTCGCCCCTGACTCTCTCGAGAATGGGAACGGATCCTCTGACGTGGCATGCCGTTCCGTCACAGAACTTGATGACGTACTTTCCCTTCTTCTCGAGCGAGAAGTTCTCGTAGAACGTCGCAACCGAGTATATTCTCGCTTCGCTCATTCCGAGCTTCTTTGAAAGGTACGGGAATACCTCCTCGGGAAGATAATGATAATGCTCCTGTATGCTCTGGAGGATCGCGATTATCGAAGACTGCTGGGCCCCGCATTTCTCGAGCGCAGCATCGACGATTGTGTAATCGAATTCGTTAGCCATGTTTTCCTCTCTTTTTCAGCTGACTGTAGAGGATTTTAGCAGACAACAAATAGAAAGGTATAGATAA
>CAVFVX010000210.1:0-2440 GCA_963626075.1 Acutalibacteraceae bacterium | reverse complement strand
CGGACTGACAGAGAGCGAAATCGCAGCCCTCAGAGCAAACCTCTCGTAAGGAGCCTTAGCTCACAGCAAAAGCCCTTTCTGCTCATGCAGGGAGGGCTTTTCCATGTACGATGAAGTGTCCACGACCTTTCAGGCGACTGTAGCAGAAGAAAAGTATCTTCCGGTCTCTTTCTCCGGAGACGCCGACACGGACATATACAGCGGGTACTCAGAAGATAATTCTGTTACGGCGTCCGGAATCATCGAGGAAAGATCCTCTACCTCTGCAGTCTGCCTGTTCCGGGGAATGCTCCGGGAAACGTTATCTCAGAAGATTCAGAATGTCATCGAGACACTGTACCGGACCATAGCGGTCATCCCTGCCACAGTTTTCCCGGTTACCGGTCCTGCACGGGAGAAAGCGTGAACATCACACACCGTCAAGGGAATTTTCCTTGACTGAATGACCGGAATGACCGGAAACTGAGTACGTTGAATAAACACAAAGGAGAAACTATGAGAAGAACAATCAGAAGGCTTCTGGCCTTCACACTTATTCTCGTCACGCTCTTCTCCCTTTCGGCACAGGGACTGGCGGAGACGGGGGAATATGCGGGAAAGACAGTCATCCTGCACTCCAACGACGTCCACGGCGCCATTGAAGGCTATGCTGCAATGGCAGCGCTGAAGAAGGACTACGAGGAGAAGGGAGCAGACGTCATCCTCATCGACGCAGGAGACTTCAGCCAGGGTACGACATACGTAAGCATATCGAAGGGAATGGATGCAGTCGATCTCATGAACGCTGTCGGCTACGACATCGCGGTTCCCGGCAACCATGAATTCGACTACGGCTACGACCAGCTGAAGGAAAACCTCTCGAAGGCAGAATTCACGGTACTCTGCCTCAACATCTTCGATGGCGCATCACCCATCTATCCGTCGGGCTGCTACCTCAGGAAGAACGGCCTCACCATCGGCTTCTTCGGTGTCGATACACCCGAGTCGCAGACTAAGGCCAACCCCGCCCTCATAAAGGGACTCGAGTTCCTCGCGGGAGACGAGATGTACGAACAGACACAGAAGGTCGTGGACATACTCCGTGACGGCGGTGCAGACATCGTAATCGGAATCACGCACCTCGGAGTCGACGGCGAAAGCACACCCAACAGATCGATTGACCTCTATGCCAACGTCACGGGCGTCGACATGCTCATCGATGCTCACTCCCACACGGTCATGACCGAGGGTGAGAACGGAGAGCCAATCCAGTCCACGGGTACCGCATTCGCAAACATCGGCGTCATCGTAATCGACAACTACACAAAGACAATCACAGACAACTACCTCGTGGCAGTTGAAGGCCTGGCGAGAGACGAGGAAATCGCTTCAAAGGCACAGGCTGTCATCGACAGAGTCAATGCCGACTACGGCACGGTCTTTGCCGAGAACACAGTCGAACTCAACGGCGACAGGGAGCCGGGTAACAGAACAGAAGAGACCAACCTCGGAGACCTCATCACCGACGCGATGATGTGGACCATCCAGAAGGAGGACGGCGCACTCACGGTTGACGAAGGCCATACGCTTGCCCTCACGAACGGCGGCGGAATCAGGGCATGGATTCACAAGGGCGACGTGACGAAGAAGGACGTGAACACCGTTCTTCCGTTCGGAAACACGATTGCAGTCGTCTACGTCAAGGGCTCGGAGCTTCTCGAGGCACTCGAGGCATCGACCTACTGCACCCCGATATCCCTCGGCGGCTTCCCGCAGGTAAGCGGAATCGAATACACGGTAGACACGACAAAAGCCTATGACAAGGCAGATGCAACCTACCCCGCATCCACCTACTACGGTCCTAAGTCAATTCAGAGAGTCACAATCAACTCCGTCAACGGTACTCCGTTCGATGAGAACGCGACATACGCCGTAATCACCAACAACTTCGTTGCTGCAGGCGGTGACACATACTACGCATTCGCATCCTCCGAGAATCAGTTCGACACGGGAATCGTTCTCGACGAAGCTGTCATGGACTACATCACAGAGGTTCTCGGCGGCGTTATCGGAGAGAAGTACGCAGAGCCCCAGGGCAGAATCCACGTGATTACCGAAGAAGCCGAGGATGACAGCAGAATCACAATCGGCGGTCTTGACTCCAACGTCTGGTTCACGAAGTACGGCAACGTCTACCTCGACATCAAGGTTTCGGACTTCTTCAACCTCGGCTACGAAGAGGGAGACATCGTGAAGGTTTCCTTCCTCGATAAGACCCTCGAGCTCCCGGTTGTTCCGACATACTCGTATGTAGACCAGGGAACAGCAGCCATCATCGCTACTCTCGGTGAAAACGGAGAGCCCACGGGCTACCTGTCACTTGCCATCAACATGGGTAACTTCGGCGAGACCTACGGACTTGCATACAAGACCACGAACGAAGACAAGACCTGGTTCTGGA
>CAVFVX010000209.1:0-2456 GCA_963626075.1 Acutalibacteraceae bacterium | reverse complement strand
TGAAGAACGGGATTGCGAGCATCGTGAAGTTGTTGACGCCGCTGAGCATCATTCGGCACATCTCGGTGATGGACTGCCCCACCGCGAGACATGAGCCGCATGCTGCGATGAACATTGCGAATGTGATAGGCACCTTGAATGCCATGAGGAGGAAGAATCCTCCGAGAAGAATCAGTGTAGCAAGACCTTCCATCAGTTTTTACCTCCTTCTTCCTTTGCCTGCTCCTCAAGGAGCTCCTTGTAGTCTATTTCCTTCTCCGAATACAGAAGGTCATCGGGGTCGATGAGCTTGAAGATGAAGAGAAGCGAATCGAAAATCATGATGAAGCCGCCGATGACAAGCGGAATGTACTGGATCCAGGTAGGCCATCCAGTCATCGGGAGAGTTCCCGTCCTCTTCATGAGCTTCGTGATTATCTTCCAGCCGCCGTAGAGGAAGATGAAGCCGCAGACGAGAGTCGTGATGTTCGTAAGCTCATCGAAAATCTTTCTTGCCGTTCCGCCCTTCTTCAGGCGGTCGTAGACGAGATTCACCGCGATGTGGAGATGGTCTCTGACACCGATAGCGCATGCGATGAATGTAAAGAGGGTAACCAGGAGTCCCGGAACCTCCTCAGCCCATGAAATACCGCTGTTAAAGCAGAAACGCAGAATGACGTTCACGAATACGGTACAGAGCATCACAATCAGCGAAAGCTGTGCAATCCAGAGTACTATCTTGTGACACCAGTGGTTAACGCACACCACATGTGCGGAGAACGGGACCTTGCCGCAGTACTTCGACCTGTCGACGACAAGTCTGTTCTCGAGGGCCCATTTCCTGAACGGGGTCTGATTTTTATCTGACATATTTCCTCCGTCGATAATACCGGAGCCCGTCTGCGGGCCCCGGGAAGCGATAAATTTACTTTGTGTTGATGATAGCCTGGATAAGGTCTTCGTAGCCTGCGCCGTACTTCTCGTAGAGAGGAGCCATTGCATCCTGGAATTCCTGCATCTCTTCTGCTGTCGGTGTATAAGCTGTTACGCCGCCTGCGAGAACGATTTCCTCACTGGACTTCTCTCTTTCAGCCCACTTCTGGATCTCGTATTCCTGTGTTTCCTTAGCGCATTCCTTGATGATTGCAACATCTTCTTCGCTGAGTGCAGCGAGAGCGTCTTCAGAAGCGAGAAGGATCTCGGGAACTCTTGTGTGTCCGTCGAGGCAGAAGTAAGGAGCTACCTGGTAGTCACCCTTTGATTCGTATGTCGGCCAGTTGTTCTCTGCACCGTCGATTGTTCCCTGCTGGATTGCGGAGTAGATGTCGTTCGGTCCGATACCTGTTACAGGGTTAGCTCCGAGGAGAGATGCCATCTCACACATCATGGCGTTGTTCTGGAGTCTGATCTTGAGACCCTTGAGGTCAGCTACACAGTGAACGGGTGTTGTTGTGTAGAAGTTTCTGGATCCGCCGTCATAGTAGCAGAGGCCGACGAGACCAGAGCCGCTTTCCTGGATCTGAGCGAGGAAGCCCTGTCCGATTTCACCGTTGAGGACAGCCCACATGTGGTCGCCGTCTCTGTAGAGGTACGGAAGCTGGATTACGTTGAGAGCCGGAACGTAGGAAGCGACGGGAGAAGCGGAGACACGTGCGAATGCGATTGAACCCTGCTGGAGAGCTTCGATTGCTTCTGTTTCCTGTCCGTAGAGTGTTCCACCCGGGTAGACTTCGATCTTGATTCTTCCCTCTGTCTTTTCTTCTACGAGGCGTGCGAACTCCTGGTCTGCAAGAGTTGTCGGATAACCTTCAGCATGGACTTCGCTGAGACGAAGTGTGACTGTCTTTGTTGATGCTGCTGCACCTTCTTTTGCACCTTCTGCGAATACGGGAAGGACGAGTGCCGCAATAAGCATGATTGCGATAATTGACTTTTTCATTATCAAGTCTCCTCCAATTTTTTCGGGCGCAGATGTATTCCACGTCCCCGGAAAAAAGTATAGGAGAGACAAATTATAAATAAACCGTAACTAATTTGGACGGAAGAGACATAGCCGGAATGCGATAAATTTAAGAAAAGTTCTGTAACTATCTGAAATGTAAACAAATCATTGAATTATGAATTCGATGTCATAAGAAAACGGAAGGAGCCAAGCCACATGTCGTTCGAATTTTCAGACACTTGACGGAATATTATGTATACCGCATTTCAAGGCACTGAAATTTAACTATATTCGAATTCAGACCGCCCGATTTCCGGTCCGAAACCGCATTTTCCGGGTCGGTAAAGAGACGGTTAAGATTGTTTTCCCCGACATTTTTCAGACATATGTCAAAAAAATATTTCCGAGTTTTTCGACATTTGTTCGATATTTCACCATTCTCCGACAGCAGCAGAGCTCGGAAAAACGACAGCGGAGCGGGATAACGGAGAAAGGAAACACGAGGCCTTTTCTACTCCAGGGGAAACAGGAACAG
>CAVFVX010000208.1:0-2469 GCA_963626075.1 Acutalibacteraceae bacterium | reverse complement strand
AGAGCATCGAGTTCGTCGAGCTTCTTCTCCTGGACGAGCTTTGTTCTCTCTTCCATGACTGCGAACGGAGCCCATGACTTCGGGTAGACGATATCTGCATCCTTGAATGCCTCTTCCATGGTGTTGACCTTCTTGAAGGAACCGCCTGTCTTCTCTGCATTCTTCTTTGCAACTTCCTCACATTCGGGCATGATGTCATATCCTTCCGGATGAGCAAGGACAACGTCCATACCGAATCTTGTGAAGAGTCCGATGACGCCCTGGGGAACGGAGAGCGGCTTGCCGTATGACGGGGAGTATGCCCATGTCATTGCAACCTTCTTGCCCTTGAGGTTCTCGACACCGCCGAAGTAGTTGATGACGGAGAGCATATCTGCCATTGTCTGTGTCGGGTGGTCGATATCACACTGGAGGTTGACGATTGTAGGTCTCTGCTCGAGGATACCCTTGTCGTAGCCTTCCTGGACGCTGTTTGCAACTGTCTGCTGGTATGTGTGTCCCATACCGATATACATATCGTCTCTGATTCCGATGATGTCTGCCATGAAGGAGATCATGTTTGCTGTCTCTCTGACTGTCTCACCGTGTGCAATCTGTGACTTCTTCTCGTCGAGGTCCTGGACTTCGAGACCGAGGAGGTTACATGCAGATGCGAATGAGAAACGTGTTCTTGTGGAGTTGTCGCGGAATACGGAGATGCCGAGGCCGGAGTCGAATACTCTTGTGGAAATGTTGTTTTCCCTGAGTCCTCTGAGGATTTCAGCTACTTCGAAAACTGCTGCGATTTCATCGTCTGTCTTGTCCCATGTGAGATAGAAATCATTGAGATACATCTTGGAAATATCCAGGCTTCTGAGCTTGGCTATTCTGCTTTTAATTTCGGATTTTGTCTTCTTAGCCATTTTTGGCCCTCCATTTTTTGGGTTATGTACAATTTATCATCAAAGATAGGAGATAGCAAGTAAAATTGTTGCGTTTTGTTGCAGAATGTTTGTTTATTTGAGAGTACGCTGCTTTCTCGTCAGACGGTTTCCTTTCTGCTCATGCACGCTGTGTTTTTGCCTTTCGTGCATATTTCACTTTCCAAATGCGCACCAAAGTTGAATACTGACCAAAAGAAAATCTTCCCCACTCTGCAGCAGGGAAGAATTCGCTTTTCTGTCTACTTGAGTTCGACTGCCCAGTCGCCTCTCTTCTTCACTTCACCGATTATGCGGACGTAGTCTTCGTTGTACTCTTCGGTGAACCTGACCGCATCCTCCTCCGGCATTGTAAGCAGCAGGCCTCCGCTTGTCTGGGGATCCGTCGAGAGATCCTTCATATTCTGCGGAAGAGACGGCGAGAACTTCACGTAGGGGGCACAATAATCAAGGTTATGGTACATTCCCTCCGGAAGAAAGCCGAAACGTGCTAGCTCGAGCGCCCCGGGAAGGACAGGCAGGGAACCGCTGTCTATCACGAGCGTAACGCCGGAGCCGTTTGCGACTTCCGTACTGTGGCCCATGAGCGAGAACCCCGTGATGTCGGTTGCGGCATGGACTCTCAGAGGACGGGCGGTGTCGCGGGCGCGCTTGTTGAGTCTCGTCATCGAGTCTATCGCAGCCTTCACCGACTCCTCGTCGGCTTCTCCGCCCTTGCTGGCCGTGTTTATGATTCCGACTCCGAGAGCCTTCGTGAGAACGATTACATCACCCTCCTCTGCTCCCGTGTTCGACCAGATGTCGTTCTTCTTCATGAATGCAGTCACACAGAGTCCGTATTTCGGGGTCGGGTCGGAAATCGTGTGTCCTCCCGCAATTACGGCTCCCGCTTCCTTCACCTTCTCTATTCCGCCTCTCAGAATCTGGTCCATGACACTCAGATCCAGACACGAGGGGAAGCAGAGGAGGTTCATCGCGACATTGGGCTCTCCGCCCATTGCGTAGATGTCGCTGAGGGCATTGGCCGCGGCAACCTCACCGAATGTGAACGGGTCGTCCACCATCGGCGGGAAGAAGTCCACTGTCTGCACGGATACGATATCATCCGTCACAAGATATACAAGTGCGTCGTCCGCACTCTCGAAGCCCTCGAGAAGCCTGTCGGACTTCATCAGAGGCAGATTGTCTATGACACTGTGAAGAAGTGACGGCGGCAGCTTCGCCGCACAGCCGGAGGTCTTCACCATCTCGGTCAGACGCTTCTTACTCTTCTCCATATATTCTCCTGTAGGCGCCGTTTTCAAATACGAAGACGCCTTCAAGGTATTCGTTTACCATATCTTCTGAAAAAGGGAGAGAAAAGAATGCCGCAGTTCCGCACGAGGACGAAAGCGCTCTCGGTACGGGCTTGAGGTAACAGTTCTCTCCGATCTTCTTCCTGAAAAGCAGCGCTCCATAGTGATTATGGAACGTTGCCACATACTCTTTTACTTCTTTATTCCACGTAGAAGGCGAAACGTGCAGCCTTCGGAGTTGAGGGTTCAATACC
>CAVFVX010000207.1:0-2469 GCA_963626075.1 Acutalibacteraceae bacterium | reverse complement strand
TGTCATGATTTGAGATATATCGAAGGCGGGAACAGCACTGGCTGAGTTCCGGGTGTGTCGTTCACGGTCAGATACACCAAAGGATTATCTTTTCCTGCTCACGAGTGACGGGCTTGTCTGAAGCTTTGCGGACGTGTTAGAATTCCAACAATATGCACCGAAGAAGAATAATCTGCAGAAAAGTACTGACTCTCTTTCTGGTCGTTTCCGTTTTACTCTTTGTTACTGTGTTCACGGTAAGGATGCTCGGAAAGACGTATAGGAATCTGCGCACCTCTGTCGAGCAGTCGATTGCCGCGGCAGAATCCTCTGAAATCTTCTCTCCCCGTTCCTCTTTCGTGGCGGATTGAAAGAACCCCGTCGTTTCCGGCGGGGCTTGTTGCTACTTCGTTCTTCTGATCTTGACCTTCACCTTGTTCCGGATGAGGAAGCAGTGGTGGATATTCATGTCTCTCTTGAAGTCATCTCCGATTGTCTTTTCCGTGATGTCCTGGACGACGTAGTTCTCTCTCACCTCGTCGTCGAGTCTGAAGCGTCTGAGGTTGTTCGAGAAGATGAGTGTTCCGCCCGGCGAGAGGTGCATTGCAGCAGCCTTTATAAGCTGTGCGTGGTCTCTCTGGACATCGAAGCTGTTTCTCCGGCTCTTGCTGTTCGAGAACGTCGGAGGATCGCAGAATATGAGGTCGAACCTGTCGTAGGTATCCCAGAGCCAGTCCATGACATCTGCCTGGTAGAGGTAGTTGCCGAGGGTTGTCGAGTAGCCGTTGAGCTCGAGGTTCTGCTCGAGCCACGAAAGATACGTCGCCGACGTGTCGACGCTGACTGTGCTGAGTGCGCCGCCTTTGAGGGCATTGAGGGTCGCAGTTCCCGTGTAGCAGAAGAGGTTCAGAAATCTCTTGTCTGCAGCCATGTCCTGGATGAGCTTTCTTACCGGTCTGTGGTCGAGGAATATTCCCGTGTCGAGATAGTCCGTGAAATTGAGGAGGAACTTCACTCCGTTCTCGCGTCCGAGCATCATGCGGTTGTTCGAGGCAAGCTTCCTGTACTGGTCGTTTCCCTTCATTTTCGACCTCTGCTTGACGAAGATGTTCTCCACATCGATTCCTGTTGCCCTTTCCGTTGCCTGGATGAGTTCGTCGAGTCTTCTCATCGTGTCCTCGACGGGGATTTCCTTCGGAGCTGCGTACTCGGAGACTACTATCCACTTACCCATGTAGAAGTCTATCGCCGCAGCGTACTCCGGCATGTCGGCATCATAGATGCGGTAGCATTCGACGCCCTGTTCCTTCATGAGGGGCTGCAGTTCCTTCAGGTTCTTCATGAGGCGGTTGTAGACGAAGGTTGCGCCTTCACTGAGGGGCGCGGAAAGACGGGCCTTCTTCTTTTCGATTGCCTTCTCTATAAGCGCCTCCCTCTCTTCGTCCGTGAAGACGGAGTAGTGTGCAGCCTGGCACTCTATTCCGCCGTTGAAGAGCTTGTTCGTTCTCTCGGGCTTCATGTCGATGTTTGACAGAAGGTCGCTGTTACCCGTAAGAATCGTGGCCTTCCAGCCCTTGAAGACGTTCTGGAGTGTCACGCCTATGTTTGCGTATAGGTCCTCGATGTCGCTGACCTTCATTCTCTCGCCGTAGGGGGGATCGGTTACGATGCAGCCCTTTTCCGCGGGAGCTTCCTTCAGCTCCGTGAAGTCCTGTACGCTGAATGATATGAAGTCATATACTCCCGCCTTGAGCGCGGCAGCCTTGCTGATTTCGACAGCCGTGCGGGAGATATCGCCCGCGTAGATCGAGATGTCTCTCTCGTCTATGGCCTTCTGTCTCTTCTCCCCGGCTTCGTCGACTATTTTATTGAATAGTTCTTCATCAAAATTGGGTAGCTTCTCGAACTGGTAGGGTGTCTTTCTGAGAAGCCCGGGTGCCGTGTCAGTTGCCATGAGTGCGGCTTCTACCGCAATTGTACCGCTTCCGCAGAATGGGTCGTAGAAGGGAAGGGGACTTCCGCTGTCGACGCTCTTCTTCCATTCGCTGCGGCTGATGAGGGCGGAAGCGAGGTGCTCCTTCAGGAGGGCCTCGGTCTGCTCTCCCCTGTAGCCTCTCATCGAGAGATTCTCTCCCGAGAAGTCGATGTACCACTTCACGGTGTATCTGTCGATGTGGACGTGGACTGTCACGTCGGGGTTGAGGATCTCGATATTCGGTCTCCTGCCGTCGAAGTGCTGTCTCATCCTCTCGACGATTCCGTCCTTTACCTTGAGGGCGGCGTAGTGGCTGTTGTTTATGTACGGGCAGTCCTGCGTCGTGCATGTGACCTTGAGTGTCTTGTCGGGATTGACGTATTCCTCCCAGGGAAGCGAAAGCGTCGCTTCCTCGAGTTCCTTGTCGTCTCTCACGTCGTCGTCCGTGTAGAGACCCCAGAGTACTCTCGATGCGATACGTGTGTTGAAACAGAAGCGGTACCCGAACTCGAGGC
>CAVFVX010000206.1:0-2484 GCA_963626075.1 Acutalibacteraceae bacterium | reverse complement strand
AGGTACTCAGCTGCAGCCCTGCCGCAGAGGATACTGTCCTTCGTCACGTTGTCTGCAAGATCGTAGACCCTGAGAACGTTGCCACAGGCGAAGATTCCGTCGATACTCGTCATGAAGTTTCCCCTGTTGACGGGGCCTCTTGTCTTTGCGTCCATTTCGATTCCGCAGCCGCGTGAGAGCTCGTTCTCGGGAATGAGCCCCACGGAGAGCAGGACGGTATCGCATTCGACATATTCCTCCGTTCCCTTTACGGGCTTGAGGTTACCGTCGACTCTGCTTACCGTGACGCCCTCGACTCTCTCCTTTCCGTGAATCTCCGTTGCCGTCGTGAAGAGATGAAGAGGAATGTCGTAGTCGTCGAGACACTGCACGATGTTACGCCTGAGTCCGTTCGAGCGGCTCATCACCTCATACACTCCCTTGACCTTCGCTCCCTCGAGAGTCATGCGCCTTGCCATGATGAGACCGATGTCTCCCGAGCCCAGTATTACGACGTTTTTTCCCGGCATGTAGCCTTCGACGTTCACGAGTCTCTGCGCCGTTCCCGCCGTGTAGATGCCCGCGGGCCTTGTTCCGGGGATATGAAGCATTCCCCTCGTGCGCTCCCTGCAGCCCATTGCAAGAATCACCGCTTCAGCCTTTATCTCGATAAGGCCGTCACGGGTGTTGAGAGCCCTTATCGTCCTGTCGGGTCTGAGGGACGTCACCATAGTGTCCGTAAGACACCTGACGCTCGTCTTTCTCACTTCATTTATGCACCTCTGTGCGTACTCCGGGCCCGTGAGCTCCTCGCCGAAGACCGAGAGTCCGAAGCCGGGGTGTATGCACTGATTGAGTATTCCTCCAAGAGTCGCATCTCGTTCGATTATGAGAATATCCCTCACGCCTTCCCTGTAGAGGGACACCGCTGCACTCAGTCCCGCGGGACCTCCGCCGATTACTGCAGCCTGAACAGAAATATTCATTCGTCTCCCTCCTTCTTCTCGCTCAGCCAGCTTCCCTTTCCCTTCTTCGTTATCTTGGTAAAGGGAACGTTGAGTTCTCGTGAGAGAATCTCCATGACACGCGGCGAACAGAAGCCGCCCTGGCATCTGCCCATACCGGCCCTGACGCGTCTCTTGACACCGTCGAGCGTAACCGCTCCGGCGGGACGTGTGATGGAATCGACTATTTCGCCTTCCGTCACGCTCTCGCAGCGGCAGATGACCCTTCCGTAGAGAGGATTTCTTTCGAGGGCCTTACGCTTTTCATCGTCATCGAGTTCCATGAACCTCACAACCTCTCTCGAATCTTTGTAAGTCTCCTTCATCTCCCCGACGAGTCCCTTCTCCTCGAGAAGAGATACGATGTACTCTCCGATTGCGGGAGATGCCGTAAGACCGGGAGAGCAAATCCCCGCGGCGTTGATGAGGCCATCGACAGAACTGAAGCCGATTATAAAATCCTTACTCTGCGAGACGGCCCTTACGCCGCTGAAGGACGTTATGATGTCTCTTTCGCTGAGAGTCGGTACGGAGAGCCTTGCGCCGGAGAATATCTCCTCCTGGCCGCGTGCCGTCGTTGTCGTGTCATACGGATCAGATATATCCTCGGCATTGGGCCCCACGAGTATGTTGCCGTCGACAGTCGGGGTTACGAGTATTCCCTTTCCCTTCTCCGTCGGAGGCTGGAAAACGGTATGCGTCACGAGTTTTCCCACAGCATTGTCGAGTAGGGAGTACTCTCCCTTTCTCGGATGTATCTCAATCGAGTCGTCACCGAAGAGGGATGCCACCCTCCCCGCATCGACTCCCGCGGCATTGATGACGTAAGACGCCTTTATGCTCCCGTTGAGAATGAAGCCGCCCTCTGTCTTCTCGACCGTCAACAGCTCCGTGTCTCTCAGAAACTCCACCCCGTTCGTAACTGCAATTTCAAGCGGAGCCGCCGCAAGCTCGAAGGGAGAGCATATTCCTCCCGACGGGGCAAGAAGCGCCCCCTTCACGCCTTCAGCGAGGTTCTTCTCGAGTTCATACGTCTCCCCGGGAGAGAGGATTCTCAGTCCCGGTACGCCGTTGAAGACACCTTTTGCGTAGAGTTCATTGACTCTTTTCATTCCCTCGTCGTCGAAGGCGACGACAAGGGAACCGTTCTGACGGAAGGGAATCGCCATTCTCTCGTGGCATTCCCTGATTATTTCGTTGCCCCTGACGTTGAGACGGGCCATGAGGGAACCCGGTTCGGGGTCGTAGCCCGCGTGTACGATGGCCGAGTTGGCCTTGCTCGTTCCCTCCGCAAGGTCGGAGGCCCTGTCGATGACGAGAACGGTGTTTCTTCTCTTCGAAAGCTCATATGCCGTCCAGCATCCGGTGACTCCGGCGCCGACGATGACGTAATCGTATTCTTTCATAACATAAACCATTCTAACTCAGTTTTACGTATGATGAATGAAAAAAGTTCAAAAATGAGGAGAACCTAAAATGTTCGAAATTTAACATTTCCCCC
>CAVFVX010000205.1:0-2521 GCA_963626075.1 Acutalibacteraceae bacterium | reverse complement strand
GAAGTCATAGACGGTTATAAATTCCACTTTACCGATTCTGATTCGACTGGTTCCTGGGATATCACCGAACTTGCGAAGAAGTACAATGTCGGATACAAGTTCGTCGGCTGGTACTATGACGGCGTACTTTACGAGCCGGGGTCAGAGCTCTGGAACAATACGGAAATCCTCGTCAAGCAGCCTGTTACACTGACGGCAGCCTGGGAAGATAAGACAACGTTCTATACAGTCAAATTTGTTGATGATGATGGTACGACCCCGCTTCTGTCGAAGGCAAAGGTTGAAGACGGAAAGACTGTATATATCCCCGAAGACTGGGCTCCGCACAAGGACGGCTTTGTCTTTGACTGCTGGACAAAGGACGGAGTTGAGTATGACACCAGTGCAGCCGTAAAGGCGGATATCACCCTCGTGGCACGCTGGAAGGTTGAGGAGAAGGTGACATTCAAGGTTGACGGTGAAACATACGCTGTAAGAGCCGTTGCAGACGGCGACAAGGTTTCAGCTCCCGATGCTCCGTCGAAGAGCGGCGTCACATTCATGGGCTGGTACATCGGAGACAAGGAGTATGATTTCAACAGTGCAGTAACTGCGGACATCGAGCTTACGGCAGAGTGGGGCTACAGGGTTTCATTCACGGCACCCGATGCTGCTGATTCCTATACTGCTGTACAGGAGGTTGTCGAGAACGGCACGGCAACGAAACCTGACACTGATCCTGTCTCCTCTTTCGTCGGTGACTACAAGTACAAGACATTCGCTTACTGGTCCCTTGATGGAGAAACGGAATATAAGTTCACGGAAGCGGTTACGGAGAATATCACCCTGGTGGCTGTCTGGAGAGACCTTAAGTTCGGCGACAGAGGCCCTGCAAACGGATGGATCTTCTATGATGTCGATGCAGATAACGATTCCGGCAATAAGGACGGTCTGACTTCTTCCGCTTGCGGATGGAGATATCTTGAAGCTGCCGAATATGATTTGACGAACAGCTCTGAAAACCGGTTTGCATGGGGATCAGAGTCTACCCGCTACTCTACCAGGGATCAGAGCCTGATAAGAACAGAAATCGGAGCCGGAAAGGATCTCACGGATTATTACAGAAGAAACTACGGAGGAGACTTCTATGCAGCAGAGGCATGTTACAATTATACATCATCAAACGGCATCGGCGGCTGGTTCCTTCCCAGCAGGAACGAACTTATAGCTATGTATGCTTTGATGACTGCGGGCAAAGGAAATTTCGACTGGCCTGTTACTTACTGGTCTTCATCTGTAAGTAACCAGACAGGAGTAGGATACAAGATGGCAATTGACGTGTCGTTCTATAGATACGAGGCTGAGGCTGGCAGTAGTTATCATACTTCCAGATACCATCTCAGGCCTGCAAGAAGATTCTGAAATCTTCGTTCAGGGCCATGGGTTCTCCGGAATCCACGGCCTTTTCTTTTATCAGCGGCGGTGCGAACTCCTTGTAGTCCAAGAGGGCAAAAGGCTGTATAATCGCCTCTATGGTTGTATTGGTTCTGGATCTTAAGAATGGTACTGTTGAGGAAAAGGAGTGGAAGGGGGAATACTTCGGGCTCAGGTGCGCACTCTCCCTCTTTGGGGAGTACGGTCCGGAATCACTCGTAATCGGGAGCGTCAATCCCGACGGGAAGGACGACGGAAACGTCAGAAGCTGGAATATAGTTTACCACTCCGAAATAACGGGTAAGACGGAAATATCTGTTCTGAGTACGGGACACGGGTATTCGCTCCTTCGTCTCGGTATTGCAGCCCTCGTAATCACGGGGCGTGCGGACAAACTCAAGTACATAACGCTGACGCCGTCGAAGAGGGAGATACTCCCCATCGAGAACATGAGAGCGGAGAGCTCGCTCTCGTTCGAGAGCGTCGTATCGTCACTCAATGAAGTGTGTCTCTCGACCGGGGTTGCTGCCGACAAGGGAGTCTGGTTCGGCTCTGTGCAGTACAGGGGAAGGAACATAGGCGGAACGGGTCTCGGACACGCTTTCTTCTCACACAACCTCAAGGGAATTGTCATGTCGTCGTTCTCCGAAACGACTGCTCCTAAGGATACGGACCGCAGGGCTTCCGACAGGACTCCGTTCTCCAGGATGATTCATTCCTACGGTGAGTATGCGGTGATTCCGTGTTCACTCAGGCTCGGCTGGACTCCGATCAACAACTACTCCGACCGCTTCGACCCGAGGGTGTGGAACATGGACGGGAGATCGATGGCCGAGAAGTTCGGTAACTATCCCGACGGATGCCCCGGCTGCAGTCTCGCATGCAGGAGACGCACACGAAGCGGAGCTTCTCTTCCGGGGTGGGAAGACCTGTTGATGCTCGGGCCGAACATCGGCTTCTTCGATCCGACGAATATCCTGAAGATTTACAACGCGGTCGTTGCGGCGGGGCTCGAAGTTCCGACGACCGCTGCGATAATCAGTCATATCCTCTCGCTATCTCCGGAGGAGAGGGCCGTCTACCAGCTCAAGGATAAATCCGTCGATTC
>CAVFVX010000204.1:0-2542 GCA_963626075.1 Acutalibacteraceae bacterium | reverse complement strand
GCTGCTCATAGATGTTCATGAAGTCCGAGATGAGGAACGATACATCGTTCTTCATTCCCATGTAGACCACATCTTCAAGCGTTGTGAACTCGATGTCGCTGGCGTTCGTATAACTCGAGCCGTTGATGGCATTATAGAGACTCAGCGCGAATTCCTTATGCTCCTCGTTGCCGAAGATGAAATTGAAAAGTCTGTCTTTGAACTCTCTGTTAATTCCTGGCATTCTGAGCCTCCTTATCTTGTCTATGGATATAATATCATACGGAAGAAGAAATCCGGCAAGCGATTTTCCTCCGTAATGACAGAATCGACACATATAGAGGATGGAAGGCTGCACCTGTCCTTCAGGCGACAAGGTTCCTTACCCAGATTCTCTTCTTTACTAAGATGTATCCCATGACCGATTTGATAATATCGGTACTCTGTACAATCAGGTAAATCCATACAACGGAGAGGGAGGTGTACCTGCTGACGATGAAGCCAGTGGGGATTCCCACCGCCCAGAGGAATGCCGAGTCGAAGATGATGGTAATCCATACCCTTCCTCCCGAGCGCAGCGTGAAGTACGTTGCGTTCTTGTAGGCAAAGAGGGGAAGGCATACAGCTTCTGCTATTATGAGCTCCATGGCTACTCGTCTTGCTCCCTCTGTAGTGTTATAGAGCTGCGGGAAGAACGGCGATACTGCACACATCAAAAGGGCCGAGAGCGTTCCCACGGTTACGGAGAAGACGATGAGCTTACGGTCTGTATCGACAGCCTCCTCGACCTTTCCCGCTCCAAGGAGCTGCCCGATGATTATTCCTATTGCATTTCCGACTGCAAGGAACGAGACGTTGAATATGTTGAGAAGAACCGACGAGATGTTGTAGCCCGCAACGGCATTGAGACCGCGCGTTGAGTAGCACTGTACAAGGAAGGTCATACCGAGGCTCCACATCGTCTCGTTCATGATGAGAGGGAAGGCAGCCTTTATTATCTGCACGAAATCCTTCCTGGGAATGAGTATCTTCTTATAGAGTCCGGTGAAGAACGGATACTTCTCCTTTCTCTTATGGGAAACAACCACTATGACCGCAGCTTCGACGTAGCGGCTCATGACGGTGGCAATTGCAGCGCCGACTACGCCGAGCCTGGGGAAGCCGCACTTACCGTAAATCAGGAAGTAGTTGAAGACGAGGTTCGTTGCAATAGCATAGAGTCCGGCCTTCATCGGGAGAATCGTCTCGCCGCTTTCCCTGAGTGTCGATGCATAGACCTGGCTGAGAGTATAGGCGGGGAGGCCGAAGAGCATCGTGTTGACGTAGAGTTTACCGTAGTTGAGTGTTGCCGGGATATCCCCACCGTCGTCGGTACCCGTCAGAAAAAGCGATATGAGCTCCTTACCCCAGAGAAGGAAGACGACAGTACAGATGAGAGTACCCAGGTACCCCAGCATCAGCTTGAAACGTATCGTTATCTTTATCCCCTCGTCATCCTTCTTTCCGAAGTACTGTGCTCCGTATATTCCACCGCCGGAAACGACACCGAATATTACGATGTTGAAGACGAATATGAGCTGATTCGCTATCGAGACTCCGCTCATCTCCTCGGTACCGATTCTCCCGACCATGATGTTATCGAGAAGTGATACGAAGTTGGTGAAGCCGTTCTGTATCATGATGGGAAAGGCTATAGCCATTACCATGGTATAGAAGGCCTTGTCCCCGATGTATTTATGTTTACCCATAGCCACAGATTTTATGGAAAAAGAAGAACAAAGGGAATATGATTTCATCATGGACACAGTAACACTCGGAAAAACAGGAATAACGGTATGCCGCAACGGCTTCGGCGCACTTCCGATTCAGCGTATCAGCGACAGTGACGCTGTATACCTCGTAAGAAAGGCATATGATAACGGCATCACATTCTTCGACACTGCCCGTGCCTACACGGACAGCGAGCACAAGCTCGGCCTTGCACTGAGGCTCATAAGGGACAAGGTCTACATCGCAACGAAGACTGCATCGACAACAGTCGACGGAATCAGGAAGGATCTCGAGACCTCCCTCAGAACCTTAGATACCGACTACATCGACATCTACCAGTTCCATAATCCTTCCTTCTGCCCCAAAGACGACAGTGACATCTACCAGTACCTCGTAAAAGCAAAGAAGGAAGGTAAGATAAGGCACATAGGAATAACGAACCACCGCCTCGACACGGCGAATGATGCGATAGAGAGCGGCCTCTACGAAACCCTGCAGTTCCCGTTTTCCTACATCTCCGGCGACAAGGAACTCGAACTTGTGAGAAAGTGCAGGGAAAGCAACATGGGCTTCATAGCAATGAAGGGACTCTCCGGAGGCCTCCTCACAAACAGCAGGGCCTGCTATGCCTTCATGAGCCAGTTTGACAACGTACTCCCGATCTGGGGCGTACAGAGGGAGAAGGAGCTCGACGAATGGCTGAGCTACAACACAAATCCTCCGACGCTCACACCAGACCTCCAGAAAGTAATCGACGCCGACAGGAAGGAACTCTCCTCCGCTTTCTGCCGCG
>CAVFVX010000203.1:0-2705 GCA_963626075.1 Acutalibacteraceae bacterium | reverse complement strand
CCATGAAGTCCTCGAAAGCCTTGATCATGGCTTCCTGCTTGTCCTTCTCTGTCTGGAGCTTCTCTTCGTATTCCTTCTTCTGTTCCTCGACCTTGCTGCTGTTGTCGTTGCTGCAGGAGGTGAAGGAGAAAAGAAGAAGGGATGCGAGCATTATCACTAATACTTTCTTCATAATTGTTGTCTCCTTTTTGTAAAATTGACGACACCATGCTACATTACGGGGGGGGGTATTGGCAAGTCTTTTGTTTGTAAACAGATATATTTTTTCTGTGAAGTATGCGGTTTTTCCTGGGGTTAGTCTGGAGGAAGTAAAGAAACCGCAAAGGAATCGTTAAGAGTAAACTTTACAGTTGTCTGTTTTCTTGAACTTCTGCTAGAATGAGGTGTCGGAAATATAACAGCGCTGTCGTGTGCCGCGGCTTTTGCGGGGATTCGGGACAGCCGGGTTTCTAAAAGGAGTTTTATCAATTATGGACAATATCGGGGAGTTCTATGCTGCAGTGGGGGCGGATTCGGCTGTAATCCTGAAGCGTCTCGGGGGCAATGCGGGACTCGTGAAGATGCTGCTGGGAAAATTCCCGAAGGACGGAAGCTTCTCGAGTCTCGTTTCGGCTCTTGCCGAAGGAAAGACCGGGGAGGCATTCCGTGCTGCGCATACCCTCAAGGGCGTCAGCGCAAACCTCGGAATCGAGAGCCTATTTAAGCTCTCGTCGGAAGTGACGGAATACCTGAGGGCCGGGGATGCGGAGTCGGCTAAGACTGCCATGCCGGGATTATCGGCTGAATACGACAGAGTCTGCGCTCTCATTGCAGGTCTGAGTTGATACGGGAGAGACAATGAACAGTACACTATCGAGTTATCTATTAAGCTCCGCATTCATGCTGATTATCCTCGGCATCATTGCGGCACGCTCTTTTTCGGCGGTTCCCGACAGGGGAAGCCGCAAGTATTCCCTTCTGCTCATCGGAGGAACGGCACTCTACGTCGTCGTGGACGCCGTCTTCATCGCCTGCCACCTTTCTGGAGGTCTGACTCTCGCAGCATGGAAGGTCGTATCTTTCGTCTTCTACCTTGCATATACGATTCTTCCCTTCGTGTGGCACGTCTTCGTACGTAACTTCGTCGGAAGCACATTCGGTAAGACGATGCGCCGCATCGAGCTCATTCCGATTGTCATTCTACTCGGGCTTGTAGTCATCACTCCGTTCACGGGTGCTCTCTACTACTTCGATGAAGGCGGTATGTACACCCGCGGCTCCGCATACGGCTTCTACACTGTTCTCAACTACTTCTACTACGCAGAGTCGCTTCTCGACCTTCTGATAATCAGTGCCAGACGGAGCGAGCAGAACGAACGCTACGCATTCCGTGCAATGCTTATCTCGTTCATCATGCTCATCGGCGCCGTCATCAACGGCTCTGTCATTCCCCAGGGAACAATCTTCCCGTTCATGCCCTTCTGCTCCGTCGTCGTCACAATGCTGGCATTCTACTTCATTGCGACGAAGGACTCCGATTACCTCAAGGAGCAGCAGCAGGAGAAAGTGCAGGAAGCCCTGAAAAAGGCGCAGGAAGCAAGCGAGAAGGCACAGGAGGCAAGCCGGGCGAAGACGGATTTCCTCTCCCGAATGAGCCATGACATGCGTACCCCGATGAACGGAATCATAAACCTCACGGAGCTTGCGCTCCTCGAGCCCGTATCGGAAAGGGTACACGACTACCTCGAGAAGTCGCTGCTCTCGAGCAAGTTCCTTCTCGGGCTCATCAACGACATCCTCGACATGAGCCGTATTGAAAGCGGAAAGATGGTCCTGAGCAGGGAGGATCTGACACGTACCGAATTCCTCAATATGGTCGATACCGTCATCACTCCCCTCATGGCGGAGAAGCACATCAACTTCCACCAGGAGCTCAATCCCGGTAAGTACACAATCGCTGTCGACAAGCTGAGGTTCAACCAGATCTTCTTCAACCTGCTCTCGAATGCCGCGAAGTTCACTCCCGACGGAGGTGACGTATGGTTCGAGGTCACGAACCTCGAGGCCGAGAACGACAAGCTGAAGATCAAGTTCGTCGTACGTGACAACGGTATAGGAATGAGCGAGGAGTTCCAGAAGCACCTCTTCGAGCCGTTTGCCCAGGAACACTCCACAATCAAGGACAAGAAGCAGGGTACGGGACTCGGTCTTCCTATCGTGAAGAGTCTTGTTGACGCTATGGGCGGTACGATCTCGGTCAAGAGCAAGCAGGGCGAAGGAACTGAGTTCACTGTCGAACTCACTGTAGATATCGTCTCCAAGACGGAAATCCAGAAGCCGGCAGCCCCGAAGAAGATAAGAAAGGACCTCAACGGAATGAGGGTCCTGCTCGTCGAGGACAACGAGATCAACACATACCTTGCAAAAGTCATCGTCGAGAATGCGGGCGGCGTCGTCACTGAAGCAACCAACGGCCAGGAGGCGGTCGACCTCTTCAAGGCCAGCAAGCCCTTCACATACGAAGCTATCCTCATGGATGTGCGTATGCCCGTCATGGACGGTCTTGAGGCGACGAGGATAATACGCTCGCTCGACAGGCCCGATGCCCAGACCGTGCCTATCGCGGCTCTGACTGCAGATGCCTTCGACGAGGAGAGAAAGAGGACAATCGAATCGGGAATGAACTTCCATCTCTCGAAGCCCTTCGACTCCACTTCCCTCTACGA
>CAVFVX010000202.1:0-2725 GCA_963626075.1 Acutalibacteraceae bacterium | reverse complement strand
TTTACTCTGTAATGAATTAGAAGCTCGAACCGCTTAATTCCCGCGCATTTTATTTCCCATGATACCATCCATACAAAGCCCTAAGGAGGGGCTGCATATGGATAAACATTACACGGATTTAGCTCGAAAGCTAAGCAAGTCTAACCGAATTGGACAGAGTGGAAAGGAATATACTTCCCTCATAAACTCCACAATGTGCCGATTTGCATTTTATCTGGAGTCGGAACAACTCGATTTTTCCAAGGAGATTTTCTCTTCGTGGCTTATAGAGGAAATTCCTTTTCCAACTGCAGATCAATTTTATGATGTTGCATGTCTTATGGATAAGATAGTGGACAAGGTTGACAGTAATCTTGTTGTAAATCCTTTGTCGCACATCGAGGGAAAGACATCAGACTATGACAAGCTTCCTCTATGGGGACAGCGGCTACATGATGAGTATTGTTTCTATCTTCTTCTTTCAGGCAAATACCAGATGGAAAAGAAGCACAATACCATCCATTTCATCACATTCCTTGTAGATAACGGATTTGAAAAAAGACAAATCGTTGACTGCAAAACGATTTCCTCTTACCGCCTGTACTGGGGAAGGACTGTAAGCGGCATACGCGATTTTATTGACTTTCTGACTTCTCTCGGGCTTGCCACATACTATTCACTTTTCGCGTTCAATCCTTTCTTTACTTCAAGAGTGCCATTGTTTGATGAGGTGTCACTTGGAGACTGTGAGGATGCATTTACCATTGAAGAGTACCGGGAAGCTTCTGAGAAACTGATACAGGCGAGAAAAGAAGCCGGATATTCTGTCAGTGCTCTCTATGACAACACTGGCGCGCTTGCTGAATTCGGTATTTTCCTTGAGGTACACGACAGAGGCTTCTCCTTGGAAGCAGTGAACAAATTCATCGAAGTTGATGGACAGAAAGTAGGAATCAGAATAAAGATAAGGAGACGAACACTACTGGAGATAAACGATATTCTCAGAGGTAAATCGCTCCAGGAGTTACCACGATTCTATGCTGTTGAAAAGAAGATGCTGCCGGAATGGTCATTGCAGTCAGTGAATGCATACAAGTCAATGAGAGAGAAAAACCATATGACGCCTTCTACCCTGTGCATGGACTACAGCAGTCTGATGAGGTTCTGCAATTACCTTGACAGCATAGAAATAACGTCATTCTCTGATGTGACTCAACAGCACGTAAAGGACTTCAATCTGCAGGATATGCATTCTACTGCAGAGGGAAAGGCGGCCTACAATCATCGCATCAGAGGTTTTCTCAGGTTTCTGTATGAGGAGAATGTTACAGAGCATGATCTGTCGCTCTCTGTTGCTGCTGTGTCTGCTGTCAAAATAAAACCGCCGGTTATTCTCACTGAAGAAGAGGAGACAAAGCTCAACGACTATCTCGATACCACCGCCTCTCTCCTCGACAAAGCGCTTCTGAAGATAGCATCCCAGACGGGAATGCGTTCGACAGATATTGTCAACCTCACATTCAACTCCATCGACTGGGATAACAGGACATTCAGGATAGTCCAGCAGAAGACAGGAGTCGAAACCATTCTTCCCTTTTCGAACGGAGTCGGCAATGCTCTGTATGAGTACATCACTCTGGAGCGTCCGGAGACAGAAAGCGATTTCATTTTCATAACCCCGAAAGCGCCTTTCGTTCCATATTCAAGAAACGTGCTTACTTCCGCACTCGGCAGGGCCTTGGGAAAGAGAAAAGGCGCCCATATTCTGAGAAAGACACTTGCATCGAAGATGACCGCTTCATCTCTTGTTTTTTCCACTGTAACAGATGCTCTGGGTCATACGACCGATGTTACGCTCGATCCTTACATTTCCATTGATGAGAAACGTCTCAAGGAGTGTGCTCTTCCTCTGGGAGAGATGTTTGCGTACAAAGGAGGTCTGATGTGAGTGAATTCAAGTCAAAACTTGCCCCCTACATGTCAGGGCTCGTGGACGAACAGCATGCAATGGGATTCTCATTTACGCTGCAGGAACAGACACTCCGGAGATTCGACAGCTTCATCATCGAGAACGGCCTCGACACCGGACACCTTGATACTGCAGTCACTTCACTCTGGGAAGAACGGCTTCCCTCGGAAGGAGACAGTGCCAGAAACGGCAGACTGACTGTCGTCAACAAGCTCGCCTCATACATGGAGGCTCTTGGCCTCAGTGTCTCGAAGTGCATTACGTACGGTAGAGCTTTCGCACCTGTCATCTATATTCCTTCGGAAGATGAGATACTCAAGCTTCTCACCCACATCGATAACCGGTCGAAGCAGGATTTTCATCCTCCAGTTGCTAACAGACTCAAGGTAGAGTACCCCGTTATGTTCCGCCTCTACTACTTCTGCGGACTCAGACTGAACGAAGTCGTCATGCTGAAAAAAGAAGATGTGAACCTCAATACGGGACGTCTCTTCATCAGACACTCAAAAGGAGAGAAAGACCGCTATGTTTATGTCGCTGAGGATTTCAGAGAGCTCCTCGTCAGGTACGACAGATACATGGATAAGCTGGTGCCTTCCAGAGAATGGTTCTTTCCTGGTCGCATTGAAGATAAGCCCCTTTGGAAAGGAAGCCTTGATTACAACTTCCGTGAATGGTGGGATAAATGCTTTCCCGACTGGAAAGGTAAACGCCCCACGGTACACAGCCTCAGACACGCATTCGTCGTCAGGAGGATAAACGAATGGGCGAAGGAAG
>CAVFVX010000201.1:0-2784 GCA_963626075.1 Acutalibacteraceae bacterium | reverse complement strand
ACGCACCCGTGGTGAGATTGTCTTATCCACGATGCTCTGGCAATTCAATTGCCGGGTAGTTCACTCAGACGACGTCAGGAGACAAAGAAATGGAAGACATCAACGATATCGTAGTGAAGAACATCACGCGTGAGATGAGGAAGCATAACACAAAGCAGGTAGAACTCGCAGAAGCCATCGGCGTAACGAAGCAGATAATGAGCAAGATGCTGAACGGAACACGCCTCATTACGATATCCGAGCTGAAGAAGATAGCCTCATATTTCTCGGTAACGACAGATGCCCTCACCCATGAGAATCCGGCTGTAACCGATGTAATAAGAGTGTTTCTCGGAAAGGTTGAGACGGAAGCTGCAAGAGAGGCACTGAAAACTTCTGACGAGATTGCAGATCTTATCATTTTCTACGCTGAGGCCCGGGCTAATGCTGCGGAGATGATGACCCCATGGGAGATGTAATCATGAGAACATTACCATTCAGCAGAATACTGTTCCTGACGAACAGAGATCGCTTTGAAGAGATCCGTACGAAGGCGGCATCATTCTGCAGCCTCTATGTCGGACAGAATATCATCAGGGATGCTGTTTTCCTCATAGGAAAGAACTACTCTGAATTGATGAACATGCCTCTGGAGTGGCTGCGGTTCCCGATTGATGACGAAAATCTCTCGGCTTACACATTTATCCGCAGAAACCGTATATTCGTCACTGTAAACACCGCACTTCCGCTGTCGAAACAGATTTACGCAGCGGCACATGAACTCTACCATATAAGATGCTATCTCGAAGAGAACGATTCTTCCCTTCTCTCTTCAGGTTCAATGCTGAAGAATGATGAAATATCATGCGGAGAAGAAATCGAAGCCAATGCCTTCGCTTCCCTGATTCTTGCGCCTACCGATGCACTCATTCAGCAGATCAGGATACTTCATATCGACAGAGATGACGTCAGCACGGACTCGGTACTCAGTCTGATGGACATCTTCGCTCTCCCTTGGAAAGCGATGGTTCTGCGGCTCTATGAAGAGAAAATCATCACAGAGGAAAAAGCCGGGGAACTGTACACTGTTCCTGCGGAGAAAATCAGAAAGTGCATCGGAATAACGGGAAAGGCAAAATGCTGGGATAACCCCGGACCGAAATACGTTGAATTCGGAAGCCTTTACGAGAATCTGACAGAAATCACCGAGAATGAACTGCTTCCCCAGAGCCGTCTGGATGGAGACTGGAAGAGGTTTAATTCAATAAAGGCGAAGTATGAGACTGTCAGCTAGTTCCCTACCCGATGGAGAAAATACATGAGTAACACAATCATCAGCAAAAGCCGGAACACCGTACCGGAAACAGGTGCAATCCGAAAACTCCTCGAAGAAGTGGAAACAGACGCTACCGGAGGCGCCGTGAAGACTTCTGACGAGATTGCCGATATGATCATCTTCCATTCCAGAATACATGAGAATTCTGCAGAAATGTCGAAGCTGTGGAAAATATAAAAGAGGAAATAGTGACTAGAAAAAACGGGCACCGCCGTTTCCGACAACACCCGTTTCTCGTTGCTGTGCTATCTCAGCCTGCAATCCAGCCACCGTCGACGACAAGTACGTCACCGTTGACGAACTTCGATTCGTCGGATGCAAGGAAAAGTGCAGCGGAAGCAATGTCCTCAGCCTCTCCCATTCCCGGGCATGTAGCCATGACAAGCTTCGTTCTGCCGTAACCCGCCATGTTCGGAACACCCATGCTGGATGCTATCTCCGTCTTGATTCCGCCGGGCGCTATGCAGTTGCACCTGATTCCGTCTGGAATGTACATGAATGCAGTGTTCTTGCTCATTGCAACGAGTGCAGCCTTGGATGCGCAGTATACTGCTCCTGCTGCAGTTCTGAGAGCTCCGATTGACGCAACGTTCACGATGCTGCCGCCGCTCTTCTGGCTTCTGAACACCTCGACAGCCTTTCTCATCGCACACATCGGTCCGTAGACGTTGACTGCCATGACGTGGTTATACTTTTCGTCCGTAAGGTCTCCCACAGGTCCCATGTCATCCATGACACCCGCATTGTTGACGAGAACATCGAGTTTCCCGAATTCCTTTACGGCAAGGTCGATCATTGCCTCATTGTCCTCTCTCTTCGAGACATCACCCGCATAGATGATGACTCTTCCCGGAGCGGAGGAAAGAGATGACTTCAGTTCCTCGAGTCTCTCCTTTCTTCTTGCAACTGCGACAACGTCCGCGCCTTCATTTGCAAAGAGCGTGACAATCGCCTTTCCCATACCGGCACTTGCACCGGTCACGACAACGCTTTTTCCCTTCAGTCTCATATAGTCCTCCATTGACTGTTGATTTTTCTCTTTTATCATTCGGAAATATCCTTCAAAGCCTCGAATACATCCCTCTCCGAGCGTCTGCCCTCAAGCGGGGTGATGCTTATCATATTGTCCCTGAGGACGGCATCGGTATCGTACTGGAGGGAGGCCGGGGAGGGAGTGTAGACGCTGTGGCCCTCTTCGTGGAACATCACGCCGTCGTCGGACAAAAACCAGTCACGGTAATACGGTCCGCCCTGCTGCGTTATGAGAATTTCCCTTACCTCATCGGGAATATTGACGTTCCAGATAAGGTTCTTTTCGAGAAGTCCGTGACGGAGGAAGAACGCCCATATTCTCTCTGCATTCTCCTCGAAGGAGCGGAAGGTGCGGGGAAAGACGGAGAACGCAACGGAAGGCGTATTGTAGAAGTATGACTCGAATACAGCCCCGCAGGTTCCCGAGTACCCGATGT
>CAVFVX010000200.1:0-2802 GCA_963626075.1 Acutalibacteraceae bacterium | reverse complement strand
ATGTTAAGCTTAACATAAAGTGTGGTAAAAGCTATATAGTAAAAGAATTTGCAAAGAATGAGTACAGGAGCTGCATCTTTATAGACTTCGGTAAAGCTCCCGATGACGTAAAGGACATCTTTGAACACGATTCCTCGGATCTGGACCTTTTCTTTTCAAAACTCTCGGTATTCTATACAGTGAAGCTCTACAGGCGGGAATCCCTGATTATCTTTGACGAAGTCCAGCAGTACCCGAAGGCACGGCAGCTTATCAAATACCTCGTCGAAGACGGAAGATATGACTACATTGAAACGGGATCACTCATCAGACTCAAGAAGAACGTCCAGGATATAATACTCCCTTCAGAGGAGGATCATATCGAGATGTTTCCTCTTGACTTCGAGGAATTCCTCTGGGCAATGGGGGATGAAACAACGTATCCCCTCATCAGACACTGCCTTGAAACAAGAAAGCCGCTAGGAACCGTTCATAGAAAAGTATTGAACGATTTCAGACAGTATATCCTCGTTGGAGGCATGCCTCAGTCCGTCAATGCATATCTGAAAGGAAAGGATTTCGCCTCATCTGATAAAGCGAAACGCAAAATACTCAAACTCTACAGGGAAGACACGGCAAAATTCGCCGAGGGCTACGAAGACAAGGTATTCGCACTCTTCGACAACATACCCGGGCAGCTTTCAAAGAAGGAGAAGAAGTATAAGCTGTCTTCTCTCGATACTGAGGCAAGGTTCAGAACATACGAGGAGGCATTCATATGGCTTGACGAGGCAATGATGGTCAACGCCTGCTTCAATGCCACCGATCCGCATGTCGGGCTCGCACTCAGTGCAGACTACACAACACAGAAATGCTACATGGCAGATACAGGTCTTCTTGTAACCCACACCTTCAAGGACGGCAGATTCACCGACAATGAACTCTATAGAGCCGTACTCTTCGACAAGCTGAACATCAATGAGGGAATGCTGATGGAGAATGTCGTAGCCCAGCTCCTGCGCATCGGGAGAGAAAGACTTTACTTCTACTCAAGAAATGACAGCATTCACAGAGAGAACAGCATGGAGATAGATTTTCTTATAACACAGGGAAAGAAGATTTCACCCGTAGAGGTCAAGTCCAGTAACTACCGGTCACACTCTTCACTCGACAAGTTCCGCCGACGCTTCGCATCCGTCATCGGAGATTCATACATACTGTATCCCGGAGATGTCATGGTTAAGGACAATATAATACATCTTCCCCTCTATATGGCCGGTCTGCTCTGAGTTCCGTCCACAGACCGCAGAAGGCGATCGATGACAATGTTTACGACAATGTTCTGACAATGTTACAATGTCTTTGATTAGATAGAATTACCTAACTACAGATTAGACATCTGTCAATGTTTTGACAATGTCTGTCAATGTCAACTAACATTAAACAGGAGGCAGACATGCATATAACTGAACTTTACCCAGACGTAATCGGAGAAGATCTCAACTACGAATTCAAAGCGGCGTTAAGCGAGGATACCCCGATAAAATGGGCAAAGACAATCGTAGCCTATGCAAACTCTGACGGGGGCACCATCTTCGTCGGAGTTAATGACAGCGGCGAGGCATTCGGTCTCAGCCTTCAGGAAATCGACAGAATCAAGAATCAGATTGCCCTGGAAAATGAACGGCATATCATACCGAAGGTGAAAATCACATACCTTCTCAGAAACATTGATGACAAGATGGGAGCTTTCGTACTTGCTGTGAAGGTATCCCCCTCGGAGTCTCTTGTACGATACAGGAGCGGAGATTATAACGAGCAGGTATTCATAAGACAGGACGGGAGTACCACTCCTGCAAAGGCTGAAGACATAATCGCCCTCTCCGGACGTAAAGAAGGAATAGACAACGAGACAACAGACATCAGGTACAGTGAGAAGAACTGGTCACTCTATCTTGGTCTCTGCAGAAATTACCGCAGGGATAATTCCGTTCCCTCTCTCAAAGAACTCCAGAGTATGGAGCTCGTGTCTCCCGACGGATATGCAAAATCGGGATTCATGATGTTCGCTGATGATTACAAGGGAGACGACACTCTGCTCTGCTGCCGTCTCTGGACGGGGAAGGACAAACTCGGCTCGACACTGGACAAGGCCAGATTCAAGGGGCCGATTCCGAAGGTTTTCGAAGACGCCCTCACGTTCATAGAACGGAATACGAAAACGGGATGGAGAAAAACGGAGACAGGCGGGAGAGAGGAAATCAGATCCTATCCTTCCATCGCCGTCAGAGAAGGAGTCATCAATGCCATCGCACACAGAGACTACTCCATCTATGGAACCCAGATTGACATCGACATATACTCGGACCGTATGGAAATCATGTCTCCCGGCTCATGGCTCCTTCCCGTACCGTACGAACAGTATGAATCGGACTCGATTCCATCTGTAAGAAGGAACTCGATTATCGCGGCAGCGCTGGACACGGCATCTCTCATGGAACGAAGCGGAACTGTAATAAAGACGATAATGGACAGTTACAAGAACCAGCCGTCCTGGAAGCAGCCGTGTCTGATGATATATCCGGGCTTCATAAATCTCCGTCTGTTCGACAACCTGAATGCAGAAGAGAAGAATACAGAAGACCCGCTTCATATTCTTAACGATACCGAAAAGGTCCTGAGGCTTCTCGAGGACGGGCCGAAGCATACACGTGACCTTCAGAATGTGACGAAGTATACCAGCAGACACAGATTTCTCGTGGAAATCATGAACCCTCTCCTTGCTGACGGCAGGGTCGTCAGAGAGGGAAACATCAAGTCACC
>CAVFVX010000199.1:1539-2835 GCA_963626075.1 Acutalibacteraceae bacterium | reverse complement strand
TGACAATTTTCCGAAATATCTGCCTTAAGATATAGGAGGCAGAACCTTGAGCAATGAAGAAAACAGGAAAAAGAAGGCTAAGGTCAAACGCAATGTGAGAGATTCCGTGTTCCACGTCATGATTGAGAATCCGAAATTTCTCAGGATGATTTATCTGTCGTTATATCCCGAGGACAACAAAATCCGGGAGGAGGAACTCAAACTGATAGATCACAGGACTGCCTTCCTCGGAGGACTTGCTCATGACTGCTGTTTCAATGTCAGAAACAGGAAGTCAATCTTCCTGGAGGTACAGAGTTCACCGTGCAAACTGCTGCCGGAACGTATGATACGCTATTATGCCTTCATAATGCCTTATCTCAACAAGGAATTCGAGAAATATCAGTATTCGGCAAATGGAACAGATATGCCTGAAGCCGAGTTCTGGGTGATATACGTCGGCCCTGATGCCGATAAGATGCCGGAGAGATTATACCTGGCAGGAAGAAGTTCACCTGAAAAGAATCTTCCGTATGTTCCAGTTAACGTGAAAACGATGTACAATGACAATGGGTTCATAGGTGAGTACTGTACATTCTCCTATATATATCTTGCACACTATGCCAGGTGCAGAGATGTAGGAGAAGCAGTTGAAATGACACTGAGAGAGTGTCTCGAAAGCGGAATTCTGAAAGAATTTCTGGAGGAACACATGAGCGAAGTTAAAGAGATTCTGCATGAGAGCAACGTCTACTATTTCCAGAAGTACTGTGAAGGGCTTGCTGAAAACGCCAGAGCTGAAGGTAATGCAACAGGCAGAGCTGAAGGCCGTGTTGAAGGTCGTGTTGAAGGTCGTGCTGAAGGTCGTGCTGAAGGGCGAGCTGAAGGGCGAGCTGAAGGGCGAGCTGAAGAAAGGACTGACATGCTGAGAAAAATGAAGACGCTTCTTTCCGAGTCAGGATATTCGTCTTCTGAAATCAATGGATTCATCGGCAGACTCAACTCGATGGCATGACAGCCGTTAAGAGTTCATAATTGATACTCCAAAGTTTTACTTTATGAATTATGTGAACGAAATAATGCAGAATGAATGTGTTGTCTATTTCCGGAAGTACTGCGATGAGATTGCAGAAAAGGCCAGGGCGGAAGGATTAGCCGAAAGTAAGGCGGCAGGCAGAGCCGAAGAAAGGGCTGACATGCTCAGAAAAATCAGGACTGTCCTTTCCGACTCGGGATATTCATCCTCTGAAATCCGCACATTCATTGACAGACTCAAGTCAATGCAATGATAAAGACGGGAGCATTCGGCCGAGGCTT
>CAVFVX010000199.1:0-1280 GCA_963626075.1 Acutalibacteraceae bacterium | reverse complement strand
AGTACCATCTTCTGGAGGAGTATGACGGAAAATACGGAACTTCGTTCACTCGGACGCTGGAGGTCTCTCTCTTCTCTCCTCGACAGAGAACATCACGGGAGCACAGGGACACGTTTTTCAACAGACTCAACCGCATCGGGCAGATAGCCTCACTTGATCCTTCATCCATGGACGACGTTCTCGAGACCATCGCATACTTCGTCCTGAAGCGTTACCGCTCTCTCTCGTCCGGCACGGAGATTTCTCAGTCATCACGATAAAGGAACGGTAGTGTCCGTGGTCATCCATACGTGAAAAGGTGAGTTATGGGGGTGAAATCCGTCAGAATGTGAAAATACCTCCATAACCGCCAGATTTCTCCTTCACTGTCCCTCTTCAGAAGAGTGGATGGCGGCTGTATTTTCATCGCTGCAGATATGGAATGCGTACTTTTCCTCTCTTCTCCGTTGTGGTACTTTCTACGTATGAAGAGAGAACTCGAGAAGTGGCAGAAGGTTGAGAATTCGATAATGCGCGAGTACAGGGGAAGACTCTGGGCGCCGTTCATCGACAGCCTCAAGACATACTCTCTTCTCTCTCCCGGGGACAGGGTTGCGGTGTGCATATCGGGAGGAAAGGATTCGATGCTCCTGGCCGTTCTCATGAGAATGCTTCAGAGGATATCGGACTATCCGTTCGGACTCGAGTACATAGTGATGGATCCGGGATACACGGACGAGACTCTCCAGCAGATAAAGCATAACCTTGAAATACTGAACATCGACGCCTCGATATTCAGAACGGACATCTTCGACGCAGCCCTGAAAGCCGAGAAGTATCCCTGCTATCTCTGTGCCCGCATGAGGCGGGGGTGGCTTTATAAGACGGCAAGGGAAAAAGGCTGCAACAAGATAGCCCTCGGCCACCACCGTGACGACGTCATCGAGACCGTCCTCATGGGGATGTTCTACTCCTCGCAGATACAGAACATGCCGCCGAAGCTCAGAAGCCGGAACTACGAAGGCATGGAGCTCATACGCCCCATGTACCGCATAGCTGAGAGGGACATCATCTCGTGGTGTACTGACAATGACCTTAAGTTCATCTGCTGTGCCTGTTCCGTCACGGAGCGCAACGCCGAGGACGGTAAGGGCAGCAAGAGGGAGGAGGTGAAGAGACTCATCGCATCTCTCAGAACTGACAATCCCCACATCGACGACTCGATCTTCAACAGCATCCACAACGTTTACGTATCGACATTCCCCTGTATACGCGAGAACGGGGAGAAGGTGTCGTTTCTC
>CAVFVX010000198.1:0-2848 GCA_963626075.1 Acutalibacteraceae bacterium | reverse complement strand
TGAACCCTCTCCTTGCTGACGGCAGGGTCGTCAGAGAGGGAAACATCAAGTCACCACAGGCATTCTTCAGGTTGACGGAGAAAAGCTGAAAGCTCTGAATGGATGAATCGAGGATTACCCGAAAAAACATCCAGCACAGAGAAGCGTCGGCGGCATCGGAAATCGGGGAATACCGTCATCTGTGATTCTGCAACAGCGTGCTGCCCGCTGTCTACTTCAGGTTCTCGATTCTGAAGAGCTTGTCTTCCTGGGATAGACGGAGAACTGTATTCGAGACATTCATGACAGAGGACGGCAGCTTGTCCCTCAGAATCGAGACAACGAGCTGGATATCATTCGAATTGACAAAGGCGGCAACCTTCTCAAGCTGATTACCGTGCATCAGCTCCTTCTTGTCGTTGAGAAGAAATCCCATGTGCGTCATTCCCTCGCTTCTGGCAAAGAGAATATAGGCGAGATCGAAGGAGAGTATTTCACCCTGTTTCTTTCCCGAGCTCATATTCAGATTGAACGCATCGAATCTGTATACCCGGTTACCCTTTCTGTTCACTTCCTTTCTGTAGGTCAGAGCATATGACTCGCCATAGAGTTCATTTGAAACTCTGCGGAAGAATCTGTTGAATTTCTCTACCTGGGTATTCAGACGGGACTCGAATTCATCGGAATACAGATAGTCGTCGATGGCTTTGAGCTGATTCTCCAGCTCTTCAGTCTTGTTCAATGATTCCCTAATCAGAGCGATGGTGTTTTCGATCTTTCCCCTGACATTATGCTTCTCATTCATTTCACGGATGAGAGATTCAAGCTCCCCGAAAGAATCCTGCTTCGTTATCTCTCCCGAGAGCACCTTCTCCTCGGCAAGAAGGGAATCAAGTTTATCCTGTGACTGAGCCATCCTTTCGTTGATGGACGGCAGGTCGTTGAGTATGAACGACGCTCTCTCATGCAGCATTCTGTTGTGGTATTCGACAAGGTCACTGAATTTCTTTTCCAGAGAAGGAATCTCGGCTTTCGATTCTCTGTAGACAGCGCTGAGTCTGTCGTAATTGAAGGACGAAAGCTCCCTGTCAATCAGGGCCTTCGATGCCAGGATGGCATTCCTCCTCGTCTCGAGATTGGAAAGCAGCGAGGTCGTCTTGTTGATCTCATATCTGACAGTATTGAGTCTGTCGAGGTCGGAAGAGAAATCCTTGTTAAGGGAAAGAAGATTCTTCTTCTCCTCCAGTCCCGTTATTTCCTCCAGAAGCACACTCAGGGAGTATTCATAGTCGGAAAGTGATCGTTTACCTTCGATACGGGAGCGGTATGTCTTCTCCTTCTCGAGAAGGTCGGTGACGGCCTTCTTCCTTCCGCCGTCACTGTATGAAAGCCCGAGAAGAAAGAGATAGAGTGCCTCATATTCGACATCGCCCGTATATGAGCTGAGCGTCCTGAGCGTGTTGTTTATGCTTATGTCCCTGTAACGTATGTTGTGGGAAATAATCTGCTTGAAAGTCGGCTTCCCGGCTTCGAGCATGGGAAAGAACTGTTTTCTCAGTTCCGTTTCATAATCTCCGCTTTTCACGTCAGAGCCGTTGATTCTGCAGATCTTTCCGTTTCCTCTTAGAAAATTGCGCTCAAGCACCACAGTACGGCATGGGGAGGAAAAGCTGTCGACGAGGGAAAGGGTCACCAGCACTTCGTTCTCAATCAGAAAGGTCCGGACATCCTCATAGGTGTTCCTGCTGGTTTCATCGTCGGTATATATTTCTCTGCCGTCGTCACCGAAGCAGAAGTAAATGAGCTTCAGCACAGTTGTCTTTCCGACGTTGTTGCCGGTCTTCCTCGTGTCGGACGAAGGAGTGTCGTCGACAATGAGATTCATTCCGGGGCTGAATTCAATGTCACGGATTACGCCGAGTTCCGGAGAGGAGATGACGAGTTTTCTTATGAACATCTGACAACAATCCCCCTTTCGTCAACTACGGCAGCGTCAATAAGATAAAGCCAGTCAAGACACAGAAAGAAGAGAGACAGCGTCATTCCCGTCGAAGCGGACAGTTTTCCATACAGATCCATAATCAGCAGTCCGGGGCTTCTCTCCAGTTCTTCGAGGACAACGGCACCGTTGTAGTAAATGCTTTCCTTCGGATTCACGTCAGTCGGCAGTAACATATCTGTACCCTCCCGGATTTCTGAATATCCTGCACCTTATGAATGCATCCACTACAAGAATTCCCGCTGCGGCATCAAGCTCCTCGAACGGCAGCTCCACGTAGTTGTCACTCTTCTGGACAATATCGGCAATCCTGTCTATCAGTTCCCAGAAGACACGTCTGGGTGAAGAGTATTCAGATGACAGGATTATGTACTGTTTTCTTATTTCTTGTAAGACTGTGAACCTGACATTTGTTCCGAGCTCATCGAAAATCCTGTACTTCTCCTCAATCACATGATAGTAGACCTTATAATCCTCGATAAGCCATCTGACATCGCCGAGTTCGTTAAACTCAATCTTATCTTCAATGGCGAACGGATTCAGGTTCAGATCCGTTTCATCGAAATTCAGTTTCTCCGCAGACAGAACATTAATGATTCTCGCAATATTCGATTCGACATGTCTGCAGTCTCTTTCCTCTCCGAGCTCACTGACGACGAAATTATAGACATCACGAAGCCTCTCGACATCCATCATGCTGATTTCCCCGAGCAGAAACGGTACGTCCCAGATATCTTCATAGGCATTGAAGCGGAGATGACCGGGATTCCTGAACACGCCCTTTCTGAACTCCTGGCCGACCTTGTCTGCTATGGAATTGAACTACCTCGCCCCAAGGGACGAGGAATCATGTTTCCTGCTTCACAGACT
>CAVFVX010000197.1:0-2896 GCA_963626075.1 Acutalibacteraceae bacterium | reverse complement strand
CATATCATCCGTATGAGAATTACAAGTGCAAAGACTGCGGTATCTGGGGCAAGGGTCCTTCCGGCGGCTATGTCTTCTACGACTGCGATGCAGATAATGACAGCGGCAATGCAGACGGCCTGAAGTCTTCCGAGTGCGGCTGGCGTTTCCTTGAAGCGGCTCCTTCTGATGCAGAAGTTGATATTGATGGAACAAGTATAAATTTGTTCATCTTCGGCTTTTATGCAAAAGAGGTTGAAGCATCTCTGTCTAACGCAGGAACGGAAACCGGTATCGGAACAGGACTTGCAAATACGGAAAAGCTTGTAAAGGCAATGGGAAGGAATGCCCTTGTCTATTCAAATTTTACCGGTGCGGCCGGAAAGTCTGATACAACCTCCTACTATGCTGCAAAAATCGCTCTGGATTACACTGTGACTGTAGACACAGGTGTTGAATATTCTGACTGGTTCCTTCCGAGTAAGGAGGAGTTAGAGACTCTTATCAGCAACATCGGTCTGTGTAAAAATAAAGCAGGTGAAAGCGTGAAACTGGATTCTTCTCTCGATCCCCAGTACCAGACTCTTCGCTGGTCGAGTTCCGAGGATACTGCTTCTACAAACACAGGCTATTCTGCATACTATGTTCAGTTATACTATAGTAGTGCTACTTATACATATGGTCGCAACAAAGAATCACGTGTCCGCCCGATCAGAGCCTTCAGCTTGTGCACGGATGGAAAGAGCGAACACAATTGGACTGTGACGTCTACGAAGGAGGCAACCTGTACTGAAAACGGCAGCAAGACGTATAAGTGTGAACTTCCTGAAAATTATACCTCAAAGTTCAATAATCTTGAGAACTTCCTCGAATGATTTTCCACTTTTGTTAATCGCCTGAAGCAGAATCTCCGCCTGTATCTTCCTTTTCTCCTCCAGAAGTCCCTTCAGAACAGCAAGCGTGTCATCATATTCCTTCTTCAGGCGCATCGCTTTCTCCTGTGTTCTCTTAATCTTTGTATCAACTGCCCTGGAGCTTGGTCGTCTTGCCATCCTCACGCCTCCTTCTTTCTCAGAATCTCACCAAGAGCTTCAGCTTCCTTCCTGACATCATCCTCGCTTATGCCGAAATAGCTCAGAATGTCCTTCTGCATCTTCGTGACAGGATGATCAAGGCGGTAGACATTGTCGAAATGCTTTGTAATCTCAATCTTGTCCAGCTCCTTCATGACGGCGGGAACCGTCGCATAGTTGGGCTTGTTCGTGAGCTTGAGTGTGGCCAGATTGATGTTTGAATAAATCCTGGATCTGACGATGAGAGCTACGAACTCGATGAGAATCTTGGCGTCTGTCTTTTCATCTGTGTAGGTTCTGAGTGCGCTGTTACCCAGGTAGCTCTTGTCGCCTCTGAAGAGTTTCTCGCTTTCATCTCTGGATTTGTATTTCTCCAGGGCCTCAGGAGCTGTCATGTTCTCGGATGTGATGATGACAATATAACCGCAGACGGAAAGCTCCTTCTCCCTTACTCCCGGCTTTTCTTCATAGAAGAGGACTGTACCTTCCTTATCATAGGTAATGTTGTAGTAGTCGTTGAATGTACCGCTGAATTCATACTTGTGTCCTTTCTGCTTCTCGATGGCATCACTCATCCTGTTGAACTTTTCTTCTACCTTCCTCTGAGCCTGTGCAGCTCTCGTTATTGAGTAGTAGATGTGGATGTAACGGTTCCGGTCGTTCTCGAAAACCGGACCTTTGATTGTAGTGCCGTACACCCTGTAACTCTTTATGTAGCAGCTGCTTTTTGTCTCGAATGTACCCCGTACACTGTCAACAGATTTCTCGAGGAGCTTCTTCTTCCCCTTGAGCATGATTATGAAATCGTATCCCTCCTGATCGAGAAGTCTGAAGTTGCCTTCGGAGAAATACCCCCTGTCGAGAATGAAGGAAACAGTTCTGTAGCCATAGGCCTTCGCCTTCGCAATCATGAACTCAAGCTGTGAGACATCAACTATCGAGCCACAGTATCTTTCGTAGAAAAGCGGCTTGCTGTTGGTCTTGTCGTAGGCGATGGCGTAGTTGAATATCGGGAGATTCTTCCTGTCCTTGGCCTCCCCGAATTCAGCTATCGAGAGGTCTCCCGCCTGTGTATTCTTATTGGTCGCATCATAGCTGATGCATATCTTCTGCCGATGGTCCATCCTGCTGTTCCATCGCTCAAGAAATGTGAATGCAGCTTCTTCTCCCAGATCTGAAAGAAATGATGAAATCTTGCTGTCGGAGAATATCTTCATCCCTTCCGTGAAGAGGGCATGATGGTATGCATAGTCGGGGTAGTACTGCGCTGCGTTGTCTTCTGTTATTATCGAATAGGCGACAAGGTCAAGGAAGAGGCCGCTGTCGGAGGCTCTGTTCATCTCCTTTACAATCTCATCAATCCCGAGAGCGGTGATTATCTTCCTGATTACCACGTACGGACCTATTCCCAGGGTGCTGCTGCGCCTCTCCTGGCTTGACTCCGCCGGTCTTTCGTCCGAATCGGGGAATGCACGGAAGAAATTCTGGTTCGGATGCATTCTCTTGTTGTCATCGGAGCACAGCTTCCCTATGCACATCCTCTTGGGAGATGTGTATTTCCTGTCTTTGTCGTAGCTCCTGCCACATTCGTAGTAAATGTAGAGAACGTCATCCTTCTTTATCCTGACAATATGCTCGCTTGGAACCGTAACAGTGTAGTCGTAGTACATGGTAAACCTCATTATTTAGGTATAATTATACCTCGAATTATAGCCCAAATACAAAGAACCCGCAAGAGGTTCAGCTGAGATTATGCACTTTATTTTCAAATATTATCGTATTTTATGAAGCCATGACCTGGCTCTGCATTATGCTCGAGGTATAATGTGCAGGAAGTTCACAAT
>CAVFVX010000196.1:0-2927 GCA_963626075.1 Acutalibacteraceae bacterium | reverse complement strand
GCGGCATCTTCGGCCCTTGCGCTGAGAGGCGGACTCGGAATCGTTCACTTCAGTCACAGCGCGCCAGACGGCGGGAAAACTGTCTCGTCAGGCTCCAACGGCCTCCACTTCCAGGCTGACTGGGATATCTTCATGACAGAGAACACGGCTTTCAATCTCCAGGCGGATCTCGACGTCGGAAGGAAGAGCTACATAAACGGAAAGAATCTCACGTCCCAGGCAGGGTACGGAATCAGGGCGGGATTCGACTATAATCTCAAATTCCTGAGAATTGGAGCGGGTATCCGCTGGCAGATGTTCTATGCGGGAGATAAAGGTGAAATCGGGAACGTAAGCGGACTCCTTGTCTCTCTCAACGCCGACCTCGTTTTCGATACGCTCATTCTCGGCATCGAATACGCATATCCCCTCAAGGCCTGGATAAAGGAGAGCGGAAAGGACAGCAGAGAACTCAGTCTCAACAGAGTTCTCTTCGACACCGGAGCATTCTTCGCCTATGCGGGAGCAAGGTGTACGCTCTGAGGAATATCGGAAATACTCAGAGTCTCTTCTTCACCGTCACGAAATAGTACGGTACTTCAAACAGGAGCATCAGTGTCCATCCGAAGGCACAGGAGAACGCTATTCCCTTTATACCCATTAGAGGCGCCAGTATATATGTACAGAGAGTACGGATTGAAGTCTGGATGAAGGTACCCAGTACCGTGGTCTTCATCTTCCCCATTCCCCTGTAGAAGCCCTGGAAGCCGTTCGTAAGAGACGGAAGTATATAGAAGAATGCCATGTACGACAGGTACTCCGCCCCGCATTCAACAACACTCTCCGCATTCTCTCCGCTTACGAATAAGGACACGACAAAACTTCGGAAGATGAATACGACAAGAGCGATGAAGAGAGCGTATCCGAGTTCGAGAGAGATTCCCGTCCGAAAACCGTTTCTTATCCTCTCCGTCTTTCCCGCGCCCCTGTTCTGCGCCGTGTATGTGGAAATTGCAGTGGCTATCCCCTGCTCAGGGATGCACGCAAAGTCATCCACTCTCGTTGCCGCGTTGAATGCCGCTATCGTGTCGACACCGAGGGCATTCACCTGTCCCTGTATGAGAACCTTTCCGATGGGCTGTATCGCCTGCTGGAGCGCAGTCGGCGCTGCGTAACTGAGAATTGACGACAGAAGCTTTCCGTCTATCCTCATATTCTCCTTCCGCGGACAGAGTACCTTTTCCTTTCTCATCATGTGAGAGAGAGCCAGAGCGGCGGAGACCGCTTCGGCTATCACGGTAGTAACAGCCGAGCATGTGATTCCGAATCTGAAGATACCGAGAAACACAAGGTCCAGTACGGCATTGAGAACGGATGAGAAAGCAAGGAACTTCAGCGGCGTCTTCGAATCCCCCACACTCTTGAGGGCCGAGGCGAGAGCGTTGTAGAGAAAGGTGAATGGAGTTCCGAGGAATATCACTCGGAGATAGATGTTCGTGATGGAGAATATCTCGTCGGGACACTTCAGAGCACGGAGGATTAAAGGTGACAGAAAGAAGGCAGCGGAAGAAAGAATGACAGATGAAATGACACCTGAGAGGATAAGCGTTGAATGGGTATCTCGAAGCTTATTGTAGTCACCCTTACCGAATGCCTCGCTCATTAGGACACCCGAACCGATGCATAGACCGTTGATGAAGAGGATGATGAGATTCATTACGGGTCCCGCTATGCCTTCGGCAGCCAGAGCGTCACGTCCTATGAAACGCCCCGCTATGATGGAGTCCACGGCGTTGTACATAAGCTGAAGCCAGGAAGCGAGAAGAATCGGGAGAGCATACCGCCACAGGTGCGAATAAGCCTTCCCCTTTGTCATATCTACCACAGTGTGCCTCCGACTGGATTATAGGAACTTCAACGAACAGAGAAAAGGCGGTTTCATCATGCCCTTCATCATGCCCTTCATCATTTTCTAGAGCATGATAACTTTTTCTCTGGTTATTTCTCTGGTGATTTTCATTACCATCAGAGATGCTCAAATTATCCCTGACTTTATGAAGTCTCACTGCATAATTCTTATTATTATAACCAAATATAATTCCAATTATTGAAAATATTCCAATTCTCTGGTGATTTCTCTGGTGATTTCTCTGGTGATTTCTCTGGTGATTTCTCTGGTGTTTTCTCTCGTGATTTCTCTGGTATTTTCATCATGCCCTCATCATGCCACTCATCATGCCACTCATCATGCCCCCAGGGCACGATGCCTGGTCTGGGGATTCTTCTGTATGTCGCTTTTCTCATACCGCAGTATTTCAATTTTACTGCTAATACTGTAGTATTACATTAGGAGACAGGAAATGCAGCAGGATATGATTCTCTACCATGGTTCTCAGCAGATAGTTGAGACACCGATATACGGAAAAGGCAGAATACACAACGACTACGGCCGTGGATTCTACTGTACGGAAGACAAGGAGATGGCAAAGGAATGGGCCTGCAGCGTCAGGAATGACGGGTACTGCAACAAATATATCCTGCACCTCGGCTCACTCAATATCATGCATCTGACAAGGGGTAACTACAACATACTCAACTGGCTCGCCATCCTTCTTCAGAAAAGAAGATTCGATATCATATCGGCAATAGGCAAGGAAGCGCGGGATTTCATCATCTCCCGTTTTCTTCCGGATTTGTCCGATGTCGATGTAGTAACGGGTTACCGGGCGGATGACTCCTACTTCTCATTTGCCGAGGACTTCGTCAACAACTCCATTTCACTCAGAGAACTGAACAGGGCAATGCAGCTCGGCAAGCTCGGAGAACAGGTTGTCCTTCTCTCGGAACGTGCCTTCGGACAGATAGAATTCAAGGGATACGAAATCGCAGATTACCGTGAATACTACGTCCGTCGTCTCGAACGTGACAGAAAGGCGAAGTCCGACTAC
>CAVFVX010000195.1:0-2964 GCA_963626075.1 Acutalibacteraceae bacterium | reverse complement strand
GGTGCCGTAATCGACTGGCAGGTCGACATCTTCGACGACAGGGCACCGAACTTCGTCTCCCTTGTCGGAATCGAATCCCCCGGCCTTACGGGAAGCGTGCCGCTTGCGAGGTACGTGATTTCGATGATGAAGGAGCGCGAGGAGTTCCAGCCGAATCCCGGTTTCAATCCGGAGAACCCTCAGAGGATAAAGTTCTCCGAGCTTACTCCGGAGGAGAAGAACGCACTCATAAAGAAGGATCCCGACTGGGGTGAAATCGTATGCTCGTGCGAGGAAGTGACGAAGAAGGAGATAATCGACGCCATCCACAATCCCCTGGGGGTGAACACGCTTACGGGAATCAAGTACCGCACGCGCTCCATGATGGGACAGTGCCAGGGCGGCTTCTGCCAGATGAAGATCTATGACCTCATCGAGAAGGAGACGGGAAAGAGATGTGATGAAATCGACTACTCGTTCCCCGGCTCCTGGGTAATAAGCGGTGAAATGAGGAGTGAGAAAGATGGTGAATAAGGTAGACTCTATAATCATCGGCGGAGGTCCCGCGGGGCTCAGCGCCGCCGTCGCTCTCCACAAAAGCGGCGTCGAGAACATCCTCATACTCGAGAGGGAGAACGCCCTCGGAGGAATACTGAGGCAGTGCATCCATGACGGCTTCGGCCTCGACAGATTCGGTGAGAGCCTTTCGGGGCCCGAATATGCTTCCCGCTTCATAAAAGAAGTGGAGAAGAGGAAGATTCCGTACATTACGAACGCAACAGTCATGAGCATTACGCCCGATAGGACCGTGACCGTTTCGACAAGGGACGGCGTTGTCAGTTACAGCGCGAAAAGCATCATCCTTGCAATGGGCTGCAAGGAGCGCAGCTCCGGCAGCATCGCCCTCCTCGGGGAGAGGCCTGCGGGAGTCTTCACTGCAGGAACGGCGCAGGCATACATGAACCTCTACAACAGGATGCCCGGAAGGAACGTAATCATACTCGGCTCGGGGGACATCGGCCTCATAATGGCGAGACGCCTTACACTCGAGGGCGCGAAGGTCAGTGCGGTCTTCGAGCTCATGCCGACTCCGAACGGACTTCCGCGTAACATCGTGCAGTGCCTCTACGACTACGACATCCCGCTCTATCTCAGCCACACGGTTACGAAGATATACGGCAGGGAGAGAGTCGAAGGCGTGGACGTTGCAGAAGTCGGACCCGACCGTAAGCCGATACGGGGAACTGAGAAATACTACTCCTGCGACACACTCATCCTCTCCGTGGGTCTCATTCCCGAGAACACTCTTCTCGAGAATGCGGGAATCGCGATAGACCCCTCGACAAGCGGGGCCGTAGTCGACGAGCACTACGAGACGAGTATTCCGGGAGTCTTCTCATCCGGTAACGTTCTCCATGTCCACGACCTTGCAGACGCAGTCACAAGGGAAAGCGAGAATCTCGCAGCATCTGTGAAGCGCTACCTCGACGGAGAGGAGAAGAAGACACGTGACCTCGAAGTGAAGAAGGGGAACGGTATCGGGCACGTAATTCCGCAGAGGATTACATCCAGTGAGAAGTTCCTCATGTCCATGAGAGTGCGTCAGCAGTATTCTCCCTGCACCATCGTCCTTATCCAGAACGGGAAGACGATAGCCCAGAAGAAAATCAGGAAGGCCATCCCCGCGACGATGATCGAGATGGAAGTCGACGGTTCACTCATCGGTGACGAAGGAGAAGTGGAGGTGAAGGTATTATGACAAAGCTTTATACATGCATACTCTGCCCGAACGGCTGTGACATCAACGTGGAGATGGAGAACGGAAAGTTCGTCTCGGCTGAGGGAAACAGGTGCCCCAAAGGTCTCGGGTACGTCAGGCAGGAGCTCGAGTCCCCGATGAGGACGATTGCCTCCTCGGTTCTCGTGAAGGACGGCGTATTGCCGCTTGCTTCGGTGAGGACAACAGCTCCCATCCCGAAAGACAGAATCTTCGACGTCATGGCCGAGATACGAAAGGTCGTACTTACGGCTCCCGTGGAGGAGGGTGAGAAAATAATCGGGAATGTCTGTAACCTTTCCTCCGACATAATTGTTACTAAGAGTGTAGGAAAGAAAAATTAAAGAGTAATACAAGAAATGCACCATCGTCTGATGGTGCAATTTTAACGCCCTGAGTCCGGGAAATCACTCGTCAAAGCCTTCGTCCTCTTCCTCCGCCTTCGGTCTGAAGTAGAGGCAGCACCCCGTCCCGTTGCCCTCGTCGTCGCATTCCAGCCTCTGCAGGTACTCGCCCTCGATGATGTCTCCGTCTCCGAACTCCATTGAGATGAGAGCGCAGTCCCTGGCAGTGGCCATGGAATACCAGGGTCTTCCGTCCTCTTCGTCGTAGAATGCGGGCTCGGGTTTCTCTCCCTCCTGGATTTTCCTCGTCTTCTTCATGTAGGTGTCGACCTGCTCGCGGGTAAAGCCGTCGGAAGGCCCGTCGTCCGGGTCACTTTCGAGCTCTTCGATCCTGTCCTCCTCCTCGTTGTAGATTTCCTTCACGTACGGATCTCCCTTACACTTCGGAATGAGGTCGTCCATGAGGGAATCGAAGCACTTTATGCAGAACCTCATCCTCAGATGTTCCCCGTCATAGCTCGAGCCGAAGCCGCAGTAGTAGTCGAGTCTGTAGTTCTCCTGCATGTCCCACATGTCGAAGGGCTTCCCGCAGAGTGTGCACCGGACTCTCTTACCCGCTTCCCTGTTCATATCTTCCGGATCCATTCCGGCGGTGTCCATGAAGTAATCGAAAACTTCCTTTTCCATATCTGTCTCCCCTTATGTACATGAGGTTAACACCCGAGATGGAAGCGTCAGTTCATACCTGGGGAAAAAGATAGTGAAAAGGGTAGGGTGGAAAAAGAGTGAGGGTTGGTGAATAAAGTTGGTGAAATGTTGGTGAAAACTTGGTGAATAACTACAAAAGTTGGTGAATAAGTTGGT
>CAVFVX010000194.1:0-2968 GCA_963626075.1 Acutalibacteraceae bacterium | reverse complement strand
GTGAGGAAGATGATGAGAGGGTGAAGAACTATCTCGTCTTCAGATTCACTGTGGACTGGTTCCGCTCTCCCTCGAGGAGGGCGGCCTGAGCCGCAGGCACAGCAGGGCTATGAACATGATGGAGAAGAGTAATACCAGGAGAACCGTTCCGTACCTCCTTATTAAGGAGTGGGCTGACGAGATGGGCAGAGTGAAGAGCGTCACGAGAGAGAGCGGGGAATTCGGGATCCTCGGGGCGGACGAGGTATTTACAGAGGAATGCAGAGAAGGCGGTAATCCCGCAGCAGTCGACGGGGTCTTTTCCGATGTAATCGAAAAAATCATAAGAGGAAAGGAGGACGACTCGCTCCTCACGCTCACGTCTCTAATACTCCTCACCCTCTCGCTCTACGGGAAGATTCCCCCGGTCCCCGCACGGAAGGACGGGGGACCCGGGGATCCGGAGAAGAGGCTGAAGGTTGTTTTCCCGTACCTCATGGATCTGAAGTACGCAGTGCTGGAGGCGACGGAAGGAAACAGCTTCGTCCTGGCCGACCATCCCTTATACATGGACAACATACTCTTTCCGGAAAAGAAGGATGACTGGTGTGATCCCCTCTACAGGAGAGGAGTGCTCTGCATCGTACCGCTTACGCCGGTGAGAGCCCTCATGCTCTTCGACTCGTCGTCCTATTGGCTTCACGGAAAGGACGGGAGGATTGTGCTCACGTGGGATGACGTCAGCAGAATCAACAGGTACACGATGGAGAGGAGTACGCGGGCTCTCGTTACTCCTGATAAGGGCGGGTACAGTCCCGGAAGCTCTCCCGAGTATTTCAGGGACTACTTCGTCGACTACAGCAGGTACGGGACGACGCCGTTCTCCTTTATTTCGGTTAAGCCGGAAGCGGAGGAGAACGGGAAGGAACTGAGACTCTGTATGGATTCCCTTTCATGCATGGACTACCTCAGACCCTGTTCCGACAGAAGGAAACCGGCTGAAGAGGAGAGTGTGGAAGAGAGAATCGGAAGAGCTCTCTTCGTGCTGGAGAAAAGGGGAGAACGGGAAGACAATGGTAACTGATGAGATAAGAAAAGCCTCAGAGAAACTGAGCGATAAGTCCGGGAGCCTCTCCTTCAGAGCGGAGGCTGTGTCTTACGGCGTGATGAGGAGCGTTCTCGAGAAGAACTGCAGCCTTTTCTTCGAGGGCTTAGAGGAGTGCAGTACCGCTAAGACTGCAGCGGCCCTCAGGGAGATATCGAAAAGGATCGGGGACACGAAGGACCCGGAGTACTACGAGAGCAGAGAGGAAGCCTTCATCGGAAAGCTTTCGTCAGTCGAGAGGAGACTCGAGAGCATCAGGAAGGACGGCAGCCTCGACCTCAATCTCTGCCGCGGCTACCTTCATCCGTTCCTCGGAACGGCTGACGAGATGTACGAGACAATAAAGTACTCGTTCAGGGACTGTGACTACTACAAGCCCATAACATCCCTTACTCTCGGAGTCTCGTACTTTTTATGGAACTTCAGGGACAACTATCCCGAGACGATCAGGGAGAAGGCTTATCCGTATGTCTGCAGGTGGCTGAGGAGGTATGTCGAAATCATGAGTGAGGACTTCGAAGTTCTCATGGATGACGATGACGAGAGCTATGCACGTAACGACGACCCCGACGGCCCCGAGGGAGCATGGATGTTCCTTACCGGGATGGTACGCGACCCGGGATTCGAGGAGGTGCTCGACTACGTCTTCGAGCTCCTCGGGGAGAGAACCGCTGCGATAGAGAAGCGCTGCTGCCGTTCCGATTCGCCACTCAACACAGCGGTGCTTACGGGCAACATGAAGGCATTCGAGAGGTTCGTCTCCTACCCCGACGTTGTGGATATAATCCGCATCCCGAGAGGAAAGCCGGACCTCAACGAGCACGAGAGGTACTGGCCCGGCTACAACACAGGAAAGATCTGTGTCTATCCGGAGGAGAGCACGGAAATGCTCGAGAGGCTCTGGAGTATGAACATACTTGTTCCCGGAACGGAGGAAGCGAAGGATGCATTCTTCCGCATGACAGGGGAGTACAGCCCGTCACGTGAAATTCTGAAGAGAATCAGGCATCCGTCCTGCTTCAAGGCTGACTACAGAGGTGAGTCGTCTCCGCTCAGGACGGCATACTTCAACGAAGACTTCCCCGTGGAGAACTATGACCTCCTTGTCGGGAGCGACGGGGACATAAACGGACGTGACATATATGACTACGACCTCGGGACTCCGATTATAGGCGACGCGGTAAAGAGCGGCGACAGGGAGAAGGTCGAAGCCCTCATAAGGCTCGGCGCGGACCTTTCCCGGCACGACAGATGGGGAAACAACATCCTTCACAGGCTCTATGCCGGTGAAGCGGAGGATATACGCCGCTGCGGCTCAAGTAAGGCGGACCTCGATGAAGAAGCGGAGACGCTGCCTCAGCTTGCCGGGGAGAAGAACGTATTCGGAAGACTTCCCTCCGACTACAGCGCGTCGCTGCCGTCATCCTTCGGCACTCTCCGGAGCATTACGCTTACCAGTGCCCTCGACAGGGTATTCCTTCCCCGGGACGGGAGAAGGACGGACTGTGTCTTCTACGGGGAATACCTCAATGACGTGAGACCGCGGAACTTCATCCACCTCATAGAGGATTACTTCGAGAAAAGAAGGAAGGACCTCCTGGTGATGACTCCGGAAAACTTCGGGGAGCTTGAGAACATCCTGGAGAAAAGCGAAGACGGAAAGGACGAATACGCCGTCCTCATTCCATGGCTCTATTGTCTGAGAAAGGACGGGAAATACGTAGAGCCCTTCAGAGTCATCGGAGAGCTTCTGAGGCGTGAGAACGTATCTGTCATGCTTCTCCTGGAGAGCGCCCACGAGAAGCTCCTCGAAGACATCACAGCGCTAGGCGATGTGAACCTCTTCGTGTCGAAGACTCAGAACGAGCTCATAAGCGACATACT
>CAVFVX010000193.1:0-2975 GCA_963626075.1 Acutalibacteraceae bacterium | reverse complement strand
AGTTACTGTTCACACCCCCAATTTAACAATTGACCAAGCATGACGAATCAACCCGTCAGTTGGCGAGTCGAATTTCATCATGAAGTGTAATTGAAGTTAGGGTTATGCCGCCGGCGTGCCATCCGGAACGGAAGCCGGAGCCGCTTCAGATCCAGAGTCGATGGCTTGAGCCGGAGTGTCGGTTACTGAGGGCTCAGGCGGAGGACTCGGCCTGTCGAATATTTCGGAGATCTTGTCAAAGAGGTTCTCTCCCTTCGCAGAAGCAGTATGTATGACCGAAAGTCCCTGACAGATCTGCTTGGCAGACTCTTCTGAACGGAAGGTTGTCATAGTATGCAGCTTGCGTTTGACCTTACGCCCCATCCGCTCGACGCAGTTGTTCTGCCGGGGAAGACCGGGAGTAGAGAGGAATCTCAACTCCGACTCCAAATACTCTCTCATCTTCCTGTAGAGACAGATTCCCTTCCTGAAATAGTCCTTCGGAGGATTATCTTCGTATTCTTTTTCTGCGATGTTCAGTATTCTGATGAACTCGTCTGTGTACTTCTTTATCTCATCCGGTGAAAGTGCCGCAATCTGTTCATCAGTCAGAGCAAACAGCTTATGGTAGAACTCCTGCATCAGCTTTGCCCAGGTGAGATGATTCTCGTACTGCATTATTTCAGCAAGGTAGCGAAGTTCATGAACAAGACACTCCTGATGTTTTGAACCATAGGAATAGAATGTAATGTCATGGTCATGAATCAGGATGCCCGTGTATGTCTGCACAGGAGACCCTGCAATTCCCTTGTGCCCCTTATTGTTTCTGAAGAGGTAGAGCACACTGTTTCCGTTGCTGCAGACAAGAACCTGCTTGTACTTTCCGTTGAGAGAAGCATTGGTGAAGTCGGCATGCATGTAAGGAGAAGAAGAGAGTTCGCTGTTAATCTCATCTGCCTCCTTCTTTGACTTCTTGCTGAACTCTTTCATAAGGTTCTGGACAAAGCCACCGGATGGTTTGAGCGCTCCTCCTGTCAGCTCTGTAACGAACTTCCTGGCATTTTCATTTGAGACATTGCATCTGTTGAGAAGAAAATAGAGGAAAGCCTTGATGTCCGGACCATAGCTGAACTCATTCTGGCTGATGTTTTCAGGGAAAGGCACCCAGTGTGTCTTGCCGTCTGAGCCGATGTACTCGCGGGAGATGTATGTACTGTTCCTGACAATGATCTCTATGTCGGAAACGGTTCTGTGTCTCTCTCTTCCGGTGAAGGTAATGCCTTCTTCTATTGTCTTCTTGTCAGGCTCGAGTATTATTTCCTCGTTTATGACGTTCTCGGCCTGTGGAATGTTTCTTCTGTGTCCCTTATGTCCGCTCTGACCGCCGGGTCTGCGTCCGGTTTTCTTTCTGCTGTTCTGAACAACCTTCTTCTCCGGAGGATTCGTAGAAGACGGCTTGGAAGAATTCGTGGAGTCCATGTTGATGCGTATTTCCTGCTTCTTGACTGTGCTGGTCAACGCTTCAACCGTCTTCCTTAACTCTGCGATTGTCTCTTCCTGCCTCTCGTATTTTCTTATGTCCACTTCCTGGTCGTGGACTTTCTTCTCGAGTTCCTTAATCCGGTTTTTGTACCTGGAGACATCTTCCACATTCTTCTCGGCAGCCTTGAGCTTTCTCGACAGTTTCTCGTTCTCCTCTCTGAGGGAAGTGTTCTGCTGTCTCAGGTCTGCGTTTTTGTAGAGAAGTTTCGTGTAGGCATCGCATTTGTTTCTGTGCTGCTCTTCAGCCTTGTCGGCCTTACCCTGAAGGTAAAGCACATACTTGCAGGTCTTCCTGCATTCGATGTCTCCAGATAGTATTTCCGCCATTTCAGTTCCCGCTCTTCAGTTTCTCAATTTCCGCCTTGAGCTCCTCGTTCTCCTTCTGGAGAGCGATGATCATCTCCCTGCATTCCTTGACTGTCTTCGGAAGGACAGATGTCTCTGCCATCTTCTTGCATCTTCCGTCGGTAGGAGTAATCTCTCCCGTCTCCGTGTTTACTCTGCCGATGAGCTTCCTTGTAGCTCTTCTCTTCTGCTGTTCCTTGTCCCAGAAACTGTGGTTCTCGTAGGCATAAGTGATGCCTGTTCTCTTGTCTAACTGATAGATAATTCCCATGTCTATCTCCTCTATTTCTTTATGCGTATTATAACGCCTAACGAAATAAAAGTCAAGAGAAATCTCTCGAAAAAATGCAAATATTTCATGCAAATTTCGAGAGTTAAACTGCTCTGACACCGGACTACGGCCGGGGACCTATGATTTAGGCGTTAGGGGGTGTGAATAGTAACAAGCTTACGTTTTGTAATTTTCTTTTTTATCGATAATTCTCCTCCTTTATGCTATAGTACTCACATGGCTCAGATACCTTTTTTCAAACCGGCCCTTTTCCGTAAGGATATGGACGCAGTGCTTCAGACCATGGTCGACGAGAAGATCGGCCCGGGGGAGAAGAAGCGTGCCTTCGTGAAGGCCTATTGTACATATACGTCACGTAAGGACGGGGTTGCACTCCGCTCCTACATTGATGCCATTGCCGTTGCATTCCATTCAATGGGACTTGCGGAGGGCGACGGTGTCTGTATGTCAGTGTTCACGCCTCTTGTCTATCTTGAAGCCATGAAGAGACTGGGACTCAGGAGCATTCTGACAGATGTAGACGACGAGATGATGCCGGACGGGGAAGGTATAAGGAAAGCCCTCGAAGAGGGAGCGAAGGCCCTTGTGCTCTTCCTGCCACTCGGAAACATTCCGTCAGAGGGGGAAAAGTTCAGGGAGTACGGTCTTCCGGTACTTGAGGACATAACCCAGAGTGTCGGGTCGAAACTCAATTCGACGGGACCAGGAAGAATCGGGAACATCGTGATTGCGGCAACCGAGGAGGATTCGATAGTCTCCACGGCAGGCGGTGCCGTTCTTCTCTGTGATAACGACGAGACACTAGATTTAATGAAGA
>CAVFVX010000192.1:0-3073 GCA_963626075.1 Acutalibacteraceae bacterium | reverse complement strand
TACCATCTATTACTAGCCTACACAATACCCCGAAGAAAAACCATGCCGAATTCCGGAGAATTACTGGCATGGCTATATATTGGTTCTCTTCAGATGGCTAGGCGGTCCATCCGCACAGGTCGAAAATTGCGAAGTCGGGAAAACTTTCTGCTTCACAGATTTTCTTCTCCTCCCGGCATCCTTACGACCTTTCAAAGAGGAAGTTACTTCAGTTGCTTAATATTGATCTGATAACAAATTCTCCGCTTCTGATTCTTGAGGATATGGTGACAAGAACTCATACTTTCAAGTTCGGTTTGACTGAGTTGAATTTTACTCTATGCCTTGATCCTGACCTTGATTTCAGCGGTAATCTCCGGAGTCGGTATTACATAGCACGTTCTCTGAGAGTTGAGGACAGTTTGTCAAAAGGTCAGAATGTTTACGAGGTGAACTTCATATTTTCGAAGTCCAACGAAAAGAAAGAGTATGACTGCCTTATGTTTAATGATGGCAGAACCAGTATTGCAGGACTGAGCGAAGATATTCTGAAACTGCTTAGCAGGAATCTGATTCAGGATGCGTGATGTTCTGATGATGCATTCTTTCTTCCTGTTATTCATGTTGAAAAGATATTACGGTGGCGCACTTCATTACTGACGATGATGAATGGGTCAATATTGTGGACACTGACTGGTACGGGGAGATGAGGGAGAAATATTCTCCTTCATCTAATCTTGCCTTCTACAGAAAGGAAAAGAAACTCACGAAGGCCTCGCTCGGAAGTATTCTTGCTGTGTCCAGACAGTATGTCTCCGATATGGAACACGAAAGACCCTCGATATCGAAGGAGATGGCGAAGAAGATTTCCGCAGCTCTAGATTCCCTCGTAGCACTGTTCCTGTGAGGTTACCGAGAGAATAAGATTTCCTTTTCTGACTTCCGGGGGTAAGATGTATCCATGAAGAAAGGTTTCATCTGTCTTTTCGTTGTTGTGTCCTGCCTGTTTTTCTTTTCCTGCTCGTTTAATGACTCGGTTGCTATGAATGATTCGGATGTGTCGATTGCGAACTGCGTTACTCTGGAGGTTTCCGCTGCTCAGACGAAATCGGATGGGAGAGCTGTCTACAGCGTTCTCGAGTACGATATCAGTGACGAAATGCTGAAGGATGAGGTGAAGGGGGATGCCGCAGCTTCCGTCACACCTTCCGCCTTCATTCTCGATATCGACGGAATAAAGCTGTTCAATCCGAAGAATTACGGCGATATCACCGAAGGGGCGGAAGAGAGCCTCGAACTTGTTTCTGTTATGACGTATGAAGCTCAGGGGAAAGGTAATATCATTCCCAAGAGGTACAACATGCTTTCATCGAAAGGACTGGCGTCTGTATCTCTTCCTCTGAGTAAGCTCAGACAGAACTGGCACGGACTGTCTCTCATGATAAGACCCGGCGGAAACGAGGAAACCAACGGCATGTGGGCGGGGAGCATTCTCGGAGTCAGGAAGGACTCTCTTCCCGATGGCATAACAGCCGGGGAAATCGTCAACTGCCTCTATGTCCTTCCGTTTGGAATCAAGTATTCTGAAGAGTATGTGTGGTTCTCGTTCTACGACATCATTCCCTTCAAGCTCGGCGGAATGCTGGGGTATATCACATTCTATGACGGTGCAGATGCAGTTACGCTTATCAATGGTGAGGGCGAGAACGGAGATTGGTGCTACGGCGCCGAGAGTTCGAACGGCAACCAGTCCGGTGCTGTCTTCCCGATGGAAACGGTTAATCTCTCTGAACTGGAGAATCCCGAGATTACCATCTCCGTAGATACTGAGAATCTCATAGAGTTCTACAAGACTGAGGATGGAAGATATTTCGCATCACTCTCGAAGTCGAATCCGTTCCCGTTCCATGTCATTGCCGACGAATACGACCCGAAGGTATTCCTCTATGCCGAGCAGGCTGTCGATGATATAAAGCAGGCCGTTCCCTTCGACTGCTTCGACTATGTCATGAATTCGAAAAGGGGTATCTGCCATATTCTCGTTCATACCGAACCGAACTACTCGGGAATCAGCTACGCGGAAGTATACAGAAGCACCAGGGATGTCTTCGACGATGAAGCCGAACTCATATACTCGGGAGAGGAACTCAGTATCGTGGACTACAATGCTCCGAGTGAGAGCGACGTATACTATTTCATCCGCAATGTTGATTCCTCCGGTAACAAATCGGAAATCAAGGCTTTTACGAGGATTGACGGAACTGGAAGTGATGCGTGAAGAAGCTTATCTGCTGCAGGACCGCCCGGCCATTTTTTTGATTCACGGAGAAGAATGGATGTGATATGCAACAAAGGCTTTGTCAGCGACTTTGTGTGGAGAAAACAGAGAGAGTAGTGTATTATTAACCTAAGAGGAGCGATACGAGTATGTCAAAGAGACTGATGCTTCCTGTCGGAATCGAAAACTTCAGGGAAATACGGAATAAAGAATACTTCTATGTTGACAAGACCAGACTCATTGAAGAACTTCTTGACGGTGGCAATAAAGTAAGTCTGTTTACACGCCCGAGGAGATTCGGAAAGACCCTCAACATGAGCATGCTGCGTTCCTTCTTCGAAGTCGGGGCGGATGCGAGCATCTTTGACGGACTCTGTATTTCCTCACGTACGGACCTCTGTGAGAAACATATGGGAAAGTATCCCGTCATATTCATCTCACTCAAGGGAGTCCAGGAGATTTCCTTTGATGAAGTTCTGAAACGCTTCAGCTATGTAATCGGAAGCGAAGCGGACAGATTTTCATTTCTTGAAAACAGTGAAAAACTGACTGAAAGAGAAAAAAGCAGATATGCATCTCTGGTTAACATGGAGAGAGGGGAATATGCTCTGGAAAGGTCTGTTCTCGTATCTTCGCTGAAGACTCTCTCCGAACTCTTATTCAAGCACTACGGACAGAAGGTCATCATACTAATTGATGAATATGATGTGCCTCTCGACAAGGCCTTCCAGAACGGCTACTACGATGAGATGGTTTCTCTTATCAGGGGACTATTCGGTGAGGCGCTGAAGTCGAATGATTATCTTGAATTTGCCG
>CAVFVX010000191.1:0-3080 GCA_963626075.1 Acutalibacteraceae bacterium | reverse complement strand
TGTCATGGACGCACCCGTGGTGAGATTGTCTTATCCACGATGCTCTGGCAATTCGATTGCCAAGTAGTTCACTGAGTAAAAGATTTCCGATTACTGATTTTCTGCAGACATGAGATATGACAAGGAAAAAGAAGACTGCCCATAAAGGACAGCCTCTATAACCGCCACTTCGCCAGTCTGAACTGAATCAACCGGCCAGTAGGCCTCACTGCTTACATAACTTCATATTAACAGTTGAGAGAGAGGTGGAAATCAAGATTGCAGAACGGGAGGAAAACAAAAGCGAAATCAGAAGCAAGAATGTTAAAAAACTTTGGTTTGCTTGAAAAATCTTTGGATTGGTGTAAAAATATCTTTGGTTTGGTGGAGGAAACATGGATTACGAGAGAATCAAGAAAAGTGCAAACGAAATACTTTTTTCGAGAGCATGCGAGAATTCATACATCGAATACAAGACGTCGGCAAGGCAGAAGGCCAGCATACTCAAGACAATCTGTGCCTATGCCAACAACTACTACAACAACGATATCCAGTACATCTTCATCGGAGTGGAAGAGGAGAACAGTGAGGAGAACAAGGCAATCCCGAAGCTTCCTCTTCCGGGGATAAGCGAAGGAGCCCTCGAAAAGGACAGGAATGAAATCAATGCCCTGAGACCCTATCTCTGTCCGAATGTCTCCTTCGAGATAATAGCCAACCGTTACGAGGACAGAAACTATCTTCTTGTCGTGGTTCCCCGTCAGAGCGGAGGCCCGTTCATGGTAAGCGACAGGGCCGAGAAGGACAATTCAATAAATCTGAGGTTCGGACGCTATGTGAGGGTCGAAGCAGAGTCGAGAATAGCGCGGGTCGATGAGGAATACGACCTCATAAGGAAGTTTGCGAATTATCATTTTTCTTCGGCAGTGAATACAGAGGCCACGATAGACGACCTCGACGGTGATCTCATAAGGGAGTATCTTTCGCGTACAAGCGAGAGAGGTATCACGGAGACACTCGACAAGACACAGATGGCACTCTCTCTCGGCCTTATCGACAGAAATGATCCGGCGGAAAGGAAGGTGAAGAATTTCGCCGTCCTTATGTTCGCTCCCCATCCGGAGCAGTTCATTCCGTACAGCTACATTGAGGTAATCGTCGACATGTTCGGCACGAAGAGGAAGATGGAGACGAGGTACATAAAGGGACCGATCTGGAAGCAGTATGACAACGTTATGAACTACATAAACGACAACTTTCTCAGCACCATCGTCGTCCGCGATGACGGGGAGGCAATAAGCCGCAAGATCGAGAACTTCCCGTTCGTAGCTGTGGAAGAGCTTGTAGCGAATGCCGTTGTACACAATAACTATGAGAACGGGAAGCCAATCCAGATCTACATTTCCGGGAGTGAAATCAACATCGTCAACTACAACAAGCCTCTTCCTCCGCTCAGAATAGAGGATCTCAACACACGTTCCTTCTTCAATGAGCGCGACACCGAGAATCCCGAGATAAGGGACATGTTCAAGGCTCTCGGCATAATAGAGTCTTTCGGAACGGGAATAGGGGAAGCCAAGAGGGCAATGAAGAGAAACGGTTCGGAAGAGCTGAGGTACAAGGTCTTCGACGGATATTCATCCGTCACATCCGTGGTGATTCCCGCAAACCGCGAGTTTCTGGAGATAAAGAACGGAAAGGACTCCTCAGAAAAGGAGCCTGCGGCAGAAGAGAAGATCATGGATTCCGGTTATTCGGAGTGCACGAAGAACGGCATGCTGAAGTTGTTCTCAAGCATCGGGAGCAGAGTCTTCGGAAACTCCGATGTCAGGGAGATTCTGGGCTGCTCGGAAGTTACGGCTACATCCTACATCAAGCGGATGAACGGACTTGGGATTATCATGAAGATGATGGGCGCCGGAAAAGGAAAGTTCCGCTTTGTGTAGTTCAGAATGTTCCGGCTTTCTTCATGGATTCGGCAAGAGCCCTCTTCAGGTTGATGTATGACTCGTAGAGAGGTGTGGTTCCCTTCAGTAATCCGCTCTGGTAGGCATCACTCTTCTTGATGTCGTTCCTGCCGAGAATGGAGGAGAGATTCTTCATCGTGATTCTGTCCGTGTTTCTCGTGATGAATATGCCGTCGTTTCTGTCGTATTCGTCCAGGAGCTCGGGGTAATGCGTCGCGAAGACGAGAGTTGCTCCGTTTCTGTTGAAGTCGGAATCGAGGAAGAATCTGATGATTGAGGCTACAATCTCCCTGTTGAAGTGATTCTCGATTTCGTCAAGAATCAGATAGCCGCCGCTCTGTAATTCGGATCTGATTTTCGTGAATGTCAGTATTCCCTTGATTGTTCCCGAAGACAGGTACAGTTCAAGCTCCCGCGGATTGGTCAGGATGATTTCCTCGCTTCTGAAGAACTTCAGATGGATAGAAACGCCGTTGCCGTTCTTTCTGAAGAAAAGATGTTCAATCGTCGGATCCAGGAAGGTCACGACTTCCAGCGGAATATTCTCGATTGATGGAAGAACGTTGACATTAGTGAAGGAGAGCAGGCTGTCATAGCTGATGCTGTCGTGGTTTCTGCTGTTGTGCAGGATGATGAAGCTGATTCCGCTGTAGAGCGAGGCGATTCCTTCTCTTACCTCCACTGGCGGCACATTCTCGAAAGATGTCAGATTACCCTTTGTCTTCACTTTCGATAACGGTTTTTCCCTGAGGCTTTCCTCCGTAATCGAGTACAGTGTATTTCCGTCTGCCGTTTCCGATGTGATTTTCGTTTCCAGAAGGCAGACAAAGCCGCGGTTGTCGAGAAAACAGATCCGCAGAACGGCAGCTGTGGCGCCGCAGAGAACGGTCTTCGATTCAATTTCATTTATATTCTCGCACGAGAGGAGCCCCAGAGCGAGCCTTATAAGCTTCAGAACAGATGTCTTTCCCGACGCATTGATGCCGATGACGGCAACGGCCGTGTTCGTGTAAATATCCGGATTCGTGCTGAGATGGAACAGTGCGCACCTGTCATCCTCCGTCACGCGCTGCTGCGTGATAAAGGGAATATCGAGTGTGCCTTTGAAGAGAGGAAATCCTTCTGCCTGTATTC
>CAVFVX010000190.1:0-3084 GCA_963626075.1 Acutalibacteraceae bacterium | reverse complement strand
TTCGTGACAGTCGCAGGCTTCAGAAGATTGAAGCCTACCGCATCCTTTACCGTTACACCTTCTGCCGGAACTGCTGCTCCGTCATCCTTGAGGTATGTTGCTGGAATAGTCAGACTGTAGTCGCCGCTGAAAAAGGAAGTTACAGCTGTTGATGCAGTTCCGGAATCCTTGATGGTAATCTTCAGGGTTTGAGGTTTCTCCGTTTCGCTTCCGTCACCTGTTGCGATAGTGAAGGAGAGTCCCTTGTCCTTGAGTGTGCTGTTGTCATCTGCCTTGAAGAAGTCGGCGATTATGTCAGTGGAAGTTGAGAGGGAGAAGTCGAAATATGCATTTTCGAGTTTTACGGTAACGGCTGTCTCCTTTACCTTGCCGTCTGTGTTCCATGTGACTGTTGTCTTGTCTCCGACAAGTGCAGCAGATACTTCCGGTGTCTTGGCCTTGTTATCACATGAGGCGATAAGAACCAGAGCCAGTAAAGTCAGGAAGATTATAAGAGCTTTTTTCATTGTTGTTTTGAACTCCTTATATTATAGTAAACGCATTAAATAATTGCGTTATGTTGTAGTCTAATCTCTTTAAATGTGGTATCATATTTGTGAGGTAGCACTATGCGAAGTCACAAATATATCAATGACCCAAAGGTTCTCTTACAGCAGGGGAAAACAATTGTTTCTGAAAACGCAGAAAATAAATACGTCCATCGGGTTGCTATGGTCAATCTCATTCTTGCCGGTTTTCCCCCGAAGGACTTGGCTCCATACTGCGGAGACAGTGCGAGAACTTTACAGGCATGGGTCAAAAACGTCGATGAGAAAGGATGGGAATCTCTTGTTGCCGTAAAACAGGAAGGCAGACCTTCAAGACTGTCCAAGGAACAGATTGCTGAAATACGTGAGGCTGTCAAAGGCGATCCTGAGACGTACGGTTATAACGTATGGGATGGACCGACACTCTCCTCCTACATCGAGAAAACATACAATATTACTTATGGTGTACGTGCAAGCCAGAATCTCCTGCACAGGATGGGATTTGCGGTAATCAGACCGCAGATGTATCCTTCTCTGGAGAATCCGGACGAAGAAGCACGCGAGGACTTTAAAAAAAACTGAAAGAGACCGTCGAGGATCCCGATACCATTCCTGTCTTTCAGGACGAGGTTCATTTTCAGGCTCAGACAACAATTACCGGGAAGTGGGCAGAGAAAGGCTCTGCTCCGAAAGTGATGTCAAAACCTGGAAAGAACAATATTGCTTACAGCGGCTTCATCCTTCCGGAAACCGGAGAACTCATTACACTGAAGCCGGGCTGGTTCAACTTCCAGTCTGTAATCCAGATGATCCGTGACTTCATCAGCGAGAGACCATGCCCCGAGGGTAAGAAGTACTGCATCATCATGGACAACGCTCCCTGGCACAAGAAGGCAATAAGGCTCATCTGGACAGAGGCACATGAAGAATATGCCGACATCCGTGAGGTTATGACGTATGTATCTCTGCCTCCATATTCTCCGGATCTTAATCCTATAGAACAGGTATGGCGCATAACACGCAGAGAGAAGACTCACAACAGGTACTTCAGCGGTCTGGACAAGCTCATCGACACTCTCGACGAGTACTTCGGATCATTCCGCAAGCCTAACGAGCAGTTCAGAAAGCTCTGCAGCTTCAGATGGCTTTCTGTCTCATAACGCATGGATTAAGTGCGTTTACTATACAATTTTATCAATTATCATCCGATTATGCTAAGAAGAACCTACATAGACCTCATACGCCCCTATTTTCACTCAGAACAGATAAAAGCCATAGTCGGCACACGTCGCGCAGGCAAGTCAACGATAATGAAGCAGATAATCGACGAGCTCGCTCTCTCCATAGAAAGAGACCGGATTATCTACTTCGATTTCGAAGACTACGAGATGTCTGTCTACCTTGATGATCCGATGAGGTTCTATCAGCTTGTAAAAAGCTGTACAGAAGGAAAGGAAAGATGCTACGTCTTCCTTGATGAAATACATCACATGAAAGACTATGAGAGGGTTCTTGCGTCAATACGCTCGACACTTGGCGCATCCGTCTTCGTCACATCATCGAATTCCAGACTCCTGATAGGCAGCCTTGCGACAGTTCTGACAGGAAGATACATATCATTCAGAGTGCTTCCCTTCCAGTACTCGGAGGTTCTGGAATACAGGAACAGAGAGGACACTGATGAAGAGTTTCAGTCATACATGGAAATCGGAGGCTTTCCTCTTGTCTACAAGGAATCCTTCCGAAGCCCCAAACAGTATCTGACGGAGCTTTATGACGCCATCGTGCAGAAAGATATTGTCGGAGATCATGACATACGGAACATTGACCAGCTCAAACGCTTTTCTTCATACATTCTCGTCCATTCCGGGGAGATAATATCATCAGAGAGCATAACGGGACATATAAAGAGCACTAATGAGGAGATAACAACACAGAGCTGCTACAAATACCTGAAGTGTCTGGAAGAGTCATTCCTCGTAGAGAAATGCTCACGTTATGACATAAAGGGTAAAGCTCTGCTCGACAACAAGAGCAAATACTACGCAATTGACCCGGGCTTCATAAATATCAACGAAGGTTCGGCCGACATCAACAAGTCCTTTATACTCGAGACCATCGTATATAACGAACTGAGATTCCGAAATTACGAAGTTCATGTAGGAAAGACTTACAACGGCAAAGTGGACTTCGTGGTCATTGACGGTAAGAAGAAGTGCTATATCCAGGTATGTTATCTTCTCGGCACGGAGGAGACAGTCAGACGGGAATTCGGTGCGTTCTCCTCGATAAGGGATGCCTCTCCCCGCTACGTTCTCTCGCTGGACAGGCTCGACTTCTCCCGTGACGGCATCACGCATATGAACATAAGAGACTTCCTCACTCAGAAGAAAAAACTTATCCTAATGTAAAACAAGTTTCTGACAACCAGGCAGAAACATCATTTTCTACTCCTCTATCACGTCGAACAGGTTGCCGTTTCCGATAGAGGAAATAATGAAACGCTATATTCTATTTTTGTTGACATAGCTCTTTTAGAAGGCTCAAAGTTAAACAA
>CAVFVX010000189.1:0-3088 GCA_963626075.1 Acutalibacteraceae bacterium | reverse complement strand
AGTACTCTCGATGCGATACGTGTGTTGAAACAGAAGCGGTACCCGAACTCGAGGCTTCCCTCGATTTCGACTCCGCTCGGTGTCGCCTTGACGCGGTCGCATCCGCATCTTCTGGCTTCTTCGGCTATCAGGTCACCCTGGTTGGCTGCGCTCATTGCAAAATAAACCATTTAATTCTCCTTTCTGAAGAGCTCTTCCAATTGCTCTTTCGAGAAACTGTATTCAGTGCCGCAGTTGAAGCACTGGAGGACAAGGGGGAAATCTCCCCTGAGTATTTCATCTTTTTCCTTTTCGGGAAGATTTACAAGATACCTCTCGTAGTTCTTCCTGCTGCAGGGGCAGGAGAAGCCCACGGGCGTGTGTCCGAGCCAGTCTACTCCGAAGGAGGAGAACTCCCCGGTGACGTAGTCCTTCACGCTCTTTCCCTCTCCTAAGAGGGCGCCCATCCTCGAGAGGCTTCCGGCCTTCGCCTGGAGACGGTCAAGTACGTCCGTACCGCACTCCGGAAGAGCCTGCATCATTATGCCTCCCGCTCCCCATACGCGGCCCTGTCTGTCGAAGGAGAGGGAGAGCGAGAATAGGGACGGAGTCTGCTCGGACTGCATGTAGTAGAGTGCTAAATCCTGCGCAAGGTGACCGTACTGGAGCATGATCTCTCCCGAGAACGGTGTCTTCGACCCCTCCAGAATCTTCGTGACTGTGAGGAATCCCGGGCCGAAGATGGGATTCGTGTCGAGTGACTCGAGAGGCTTCTCGAGAGGAATGGGATTATTCACGAGGTAGCCTCTGACTGCTCCGCAGGCCCAGGCCTCTATGTTCATGCCCTTCACGGGGCCTCCGCATTCAATCGTAAGCTGGATGCGGTCGTTGCCCTTGACTTCACTTGAAAGCAGTGCTCCCGCCGTATAGCCCTGGCCGAGTATGTATGTCTCGAGGAGGCCCGTTTTATGGTTTGCTCTCATTTCGTTGACGGTGCGTGTCGTGCTGACTGCGCTGAGTCTCACTTCTCCGTCTGCTATGAGGAAGATCTCCCTTCTGTCGTCCTCGAGAGAGGAAAGGTGCTCCAGGATCTCTGTATCTTCTATCTTTGTCTTTATCATGACGACAGTTTAATTTAACTGGTGATTAACGAGAAGACTCATCGGCTCTCTTTTTTGTAATTTAAGCTCAATGACAGACCCCGCCGGAGCGGGGTCTCCTGTCATTTGTTTCTGAATCTCCTGAGGGCGTAGCCTGTTATGATATCCGCTGTCGCTTCCTCGCCGATCGAGGAGTCGAGGAGGATATCGTAATTCTGTCTCTCTCCCCACTTCTTTCCCGAGATACTGTGGTAGTACGCACTTCTTGCCTCGTCGGAGTGGCGGATGTTCTTCCCTGCTTCGTCTTTCGTGTCTCCGTAGACTTCCATTATTCTCTTCACCCTGTACTCCTCTGGAGCATAGATGAAGACCCTGATGAGCTCGGGATAGTCCGAGAGTACATAGTCCGCCGCTCTTCCGACTATGACACAGCTTCCGTTCTCCGCTATCTTCTTCAGGACCCTGTGCTGCGCCGTCACTGCATCCTGCACGACCTGCACCGAGAGATAGAGTTCCTTGAAGCGCTCCGGAGCGTTTTTGTTGAGGTCGGAGATGAATTCTCCGCTGAGTCCGCTCTCCTTTGCAGCAAGTGCCGCAGTCTCCTTGTAATAGAAGGGGACCTTCAGCTTCTCTGCGATGAGTTTACCCACCTGCTTACCCATCGAGCCGTGCTCTCTTGCAATTGTGATGATGACGCCGGGAGAAGAGGGCTTTATCGAGGCATCCGCCACGCTCTTCTTCTCCTTTTTCTCGTTATCTGCCATCTTCTTCATTTCGAGGGTTACGAAGACGAGGGAGAAGATGAAGCCGACTATATCTGCTGCGGGGGCAGCCCAGAGAATACCGTCGAGTCCCATCGAGAGCGGAAGAAGTACCGTGAAGGGTACGAAGGCGATGACATCCCTGATGAGCGAGAGGAGAGTTGCCTTCACTGCGCTTCCCGTTGCCTGGAGGAATATTGCGCTCGACTTCTGGAGAAGAGTGAAGATGATGAGGAGAAGGTATACTCTCAGTGCCCTCTCACCGAACTCGAGATAGAGTGCGGGGTCTGAGGAGTTTGTTCCGAAGATCGAGACAATCTGAACGGGGATTGTCTGGAAGAGGACTGTTGCAATCACTCCGATTACAAGTACGCAGAGTGCAGTCATCTTCAACAGTTTCCTGACTCTGTCGTATCTTCCGGCACCGTAGTTGAAGCCGACGATAGGCTGGCAGCCCGCCGAGATTCCGACAGCGAGGTTGACTGCAATCGTGAATACCTTCATGACGACGCCGATTACGGCCTGCGGGTCGTTTGCTCCGTAGACGGAGAGTGCGCCGTACTTGGCAAGCATGTTCATCGAGACGATTGTGATGATGACAATCGAGAACTGCGTGAGGAAGGAGGAGAAGCCGAGTCTGTCGATCTCTGCTGTCTCCGTCTTTCCGGGGATGAAATCACTTTTCCTGAGTCTGAATGTCTTCGTGTGGAAGAGATAGACGAGGACGATGATGAAGGAGGCAACGTTTCCGATTGTCGTAGCAATCGCCGCTCCCGCGACTCCCATCCCCAGGGGGAAGATGAAGACATAGTCGAGGATGATATTGAGTATGCATCCCGTCAGTCCTGATACCATTGCCGTTCCCGGCGAGCCGTCGGCTCTTACAATCGGCGTAAGTGCCGTTCCGAGAATTGTGAAGGGGAGGCCGGGGAGAATCCAGAAGGCATACTCGTGCGATGCCCGGAGCGATGCCCCGGTCCTTGCGCCGAGGAAGACGAGGATTCTGTCGAGGAGTGAGTAGCCGACAATCCAGAATATGATGCCGATGATGACGGAGAGGGTGATTGCCGTTCCGACTGCCTTACCGGTCTTCTCCGTCTCTCCCTTTCCCTGGGAGAGTGCCATGTAGGAAGCCGTTCCGTCTCCGAGCATGAGACCGAATGCCATTGCTATCGTAATGAGGGGAAAGACGACCGATGTCGCCGTGATTCCGATTGTGCCGACGCTGGAGTTTCCGATGAAGACCTG
>CAVFVX010000188.1:0-3092 GCA_963626075.1 Acutalibacteraceae bacterium | reverse complement strand
CACTTCGCCTTTACGTACTTCATTTTACAACAAGTGAGAAAATTTATGTAGAACTTTCTGTTACCTCCCATTGAATTGGAGATATTCCTCAGTCACGGAGCGTGTTGACGGGTACTATGTGTATTCCTTCCTTTGTCGTATATGCATTGCCGCATGCCGTGAGAATCATGGAGAACGTGGGTGCGGCAAGGCCGTCCGCATCTATCTTCCTCTTCAGAGACGACAGTGTGGATATCCCGCTCTTTATGAGGTTCTCTCCGCCGAGCTTTATCTCGACAAGAGCATATCTTCCGTCCCTGAGATGAATGACGGCATCACACTCGAGCCCGTTGCTGTCTCTGTAGTGACGTATCTCTCCTTCCAGAGCTGATGAATAGATTCTTAGCTGATTGACTGCATAGTCCTCGAAGAACATTCCGAAAGAGCGCGGATCATTGATGAGGTCATCCGGTGACATGTCAAGCGCCCCGCAGGCGATTGAGGTGTCGACGAAATGGCGGGTGGGAGTAGTAATCACAGCGGTTCTGCTTCTGAAATTCGGATTCCATGCCTCCATATCCCTGATGATGAAGAGATCCCCTGAGAGCCGTGACATACTCATCGAATGTATCGGAATCGAGCTTCCTGCCGTCATGTTCCCTTATGTCGGAGAGCAGGGCTCCCCTTCTCGCCTCAGTGGAGATGTTGCGAGCCCAGCTTTTGAGAATCATATCGAATATGCTTTTCTTCCTGTTCCTGAATTTCCCGTTGCTGCTGTTTTCGAAGTCGAAAAGAGTCGGGTAGTAATTTGCGGTTATTCTCAGCGCCTTCTCCCTTCCTCCCAGGACAGAAAGAGGCCATCCGCCTCTGCAGAGGAAGAAGGCGGTGTCCTGAAGAGTGTAGCCTTCATTGACGGCGAAGAGCTTCTCCTCCGGATTGTCGAAGAGCGCGGAGAGCGACACCTCCCCCGTTGACTCTCCCGACTCGTAGAGACTCATGGGGTCCATGTGCAGCGTGACTATCCTTCCGGCTCCCGGGTGATAGATGTCATCCCTCTCTGCCGGAGTCGAACTGCCGGTAAATATGAAGAGGCCGGATTTCTTCTCGCCGGAGTCTATCTCGGATCTCGCACAGTTCCAGAGGTCCGGTACATTCTGCCACTCGTCTATCAGTCTCGGTCTCTGTCCCTTCAGAATGGAGATGGGGCTGCTCTGTACGAGCTGTATCTTCTCCTTTGTATCGAGAGAATAGGAAGAGGATGCGAATCTGCGGCAGGTGGTGGTCTTTCCCGAGAATTTCGGGCCGGCCACAAGTACTCCTCCCGAGGTTTCAAGAGCGTCCCTGATCTGCTTTTCTATATATCGGCAGTAATACTCCTTTCTTTTTTCTCCTCACATATAGAAATGTTCACTAAATCGCCACTTTGCAACCTGCAAAATCCCCCAGTTTCACGTCATCAGAATTCCCTCGTTTCACGTCAGAAAAACTCCCTGATTTGTAAATTTCTGCTCTTCAGTTCGCACCAATAAAAGTAAATTCAGGTAAGTGCGGAGATATCAAGTTTGTAGATCATATTTTCCGGAACCGTTTCCCTTCTGATGAACATGAGCATGTACATCGGAAGATAGACGATCTTTCCGTCCACTCTGACGTTTGCGTTGGAGAAGACAAAACCTTCCGGAATCTCATAGTCGGGATTATCCATGATTCTGGACAGAGCCGAATGCACGGTATAATCCTTTCCGGATTTTATCTCGAGCGGAAGCACAGTTCCGTTCCAGTCAATCAGAAAATCGACTTCTCCCTGTTTTCTGCTGTTGAAATAGTATATGTTTCTGTAGCCGTGTGCCTTCAGTTCCTGGGCAGTCACGTTTTCATATACCGAACCGAAGTTTATATTCTTCTCGTTATTGAGGATCTTCAGCTGTATACCGTCCATGTACATCGAACTGAGAAGACCGACATCGGAAAGGAAGAGCTTGAAAAGTGTGGCGGTCTGGTTCAGTTTCAACGGGATTACCGGCTCCTTCGCATTGTACACGGGAATGGCGACCCCGGCATTGGAGAGCCATACGAAGGAATTCTCGTATCTGTCCAGTCTTGCATTACTGTCGGCATCCCTGAGGACAAAGCGCTTGTTCTTTTCGTTCAGTTCCGCGGGAATGAGATCGAATATCTGCCTGATCCTCAGCTTCCTGTCATCCTTCTCGTATTTCGAAATATCCTCCCTGTATCTCGATATGATTTCCTCCTGAACCTTCACTACCTCGCCTATGTTGTTCGTCTCCAGATATTTCATCACTGCGGCAGGCATTCCCCCAACAACAAGATAGAGTCTGAAAAGACGCATCATCAGGTCATGAACAATCGCATCGACCTCTTTTCTGTTCTCGAAGGAATCACGAATGCTCTCCAGAACTGCAGAGGAGACTCCGCTGGCAATCGCAAACTCCTCGAAATCTAGAGGATACATTTCCACGGAGTCCATGTAGCCTACGGGGATGGAACGCACATTATACAGTTCGACACCGAGAAGAGAGCCGCTGAGAATGTATTTGTAGCTCCCCTCCTGCACAAGATATTTGATGAGCGTAATGCTCTCCCTGCATTCCTGAACTTCATCGAGGAAGATCAGGGTCTCCCCGGGAACAAGTTCGGCATTACCGAGTGCAGATATTCTCGTAAGTATGTCCTGTGTGTCCTTTGCGTCCTCGAACAGAGTCTTCGCGGCTTTGTTCTGAAAGAAATCGATCTTCACGAAATGGCTGAAGCGCTTTGCTGCGATATTCTCTATGATGAACGTCTTCCCGACAGATCTTGCGCCGGTTACAAGAAGGGCTTTTTCGTCTTTGGAAGACAGGAAATCAACAATCCTGGCCTCGATTTTTCTGTATAGAATCTTATTTTCATTCATAATAAAAGATTACTCTGATTTTGTCATACTTTGCAACAAAAAATGAGAAGTTTTTGTCATACTTTGCAACGATTTTCAGCCGCTTTTTGTCATACTTTGCATAACTGTGTCTCACTGTGTATGTACTCCGTTGCCAGAAAGCCTTATATTTGCAGATGAAGATTATGCTTGTACGATGAAGGAGGTGCACTTATGGCAA
>CAVFVX010000187.1:0-3334 GCA_963626075.1 Acutalibacteraceae bacterium | reverse complement strand
GGTCGCTGGATCAGCGATGTCGAGTCGGTGTTGTGCGCAAAATTCCCGATTACTGAGTATTCGCATCAGTTAGCACCGCCATTTGCAGCGTGAGCACCGTAGGTGGTTGCGCATTCAGCACCGCAGGTGCTTGAACGGCACGAGCGGCGCGTGAAAATGGCTTATGCGCCAGTGTAATAGTTTTAGTTCTTCAGTTCTTCCATGAGTGCCTGACAGATTATCTCGTTCATGCTGAGACCAGTACGGAGCGACTCATCCTTAAGCCTTTTGAGGAGGCTCGAAGGAAGCAGTGCATGGAAGCTGGCATCCTTTTTTCCCTGAGTAATCTCTGTCCTGCATGGGGCATCTTTGAAAGTTGAACTGACGCCGGACTCATAAAGAATATCGTCCAGCAGGTTCATGATCTTCTCCTCTGCCTTGAGAATCCTGCCGAGCATTTCAGAAGATTCCGTCAGGTTATCCGCAACACGTGAAGTCTCAAAGGACGAAGGCAGGGACGCCAACTTGGTCTCCTCTCTGTATTGCAGCTTTCCTATTTCCTTTTCAAAACCACCGTGGGCATTCCTGAGGCTGTTGTCGTATTTCTGGATGACTCGTCTCATCATTCTTTTATCATCTCTGTTCATTCTGTTCTCCTAGTCCGACCACTTATGTACATGTTTTAAGATGGGCTAACAAAGCAGGCCGGTGAGGTTCGGAGAAGAGCGAGGGAAGCCCTCTTTCAAGGGCCCCCTCTCTCTTCATGTCAGTAGACCTTGCGTGCAGACTCGAAGTACTGCCGCATGTTGTAGTTGCCGAAGGAGATCTTCACAGTGGAATAGACAATCCTGCTGAGGATGGACTCTGTCATCGCAGACTCTTCGCCGAAGCGGTCGTACCACTCGGGGAAATCATACTGGGAGCAGTAGATGGTGGAGTGAGCGCACTCGCGTTTCTCTATAATCTCGAAAAGGAATTCCCTCTGTTCGACGGTAGGCACAAGCGACAGCCACTCATCGAGAATCAGAAGATCGTAGTTCGCAAGCATTCTCAGCATCCTCTTCTTCTGCTGCGGAGTCTCGATGCAGTTGAAGTCGGCCATGAGATCAGGCATCCTGTAGAACTTGACTCTGAGGCCGAGATTGCAGGCTCTGACGCCGAGGGCACATGCGAGAAAGGACTTGCCGCAGCCCGTACTTCCGATGAATGCAACGTTGGTATGGTGATTGATGTAGTTGCTCGTTCCCAGATTGTTGATGGCGACCATGTCGAGCTTCCTTTCATCGTTGTTTATCACCTTGCACATGTCAGCTTCGGGGTACTTGAATGTCGCATTCTTTATCCTCAGACGGTTTCTTTCCTCCATTTTATCTGAATGCAGATCCTGTATTGCGTACTGAAGACGGCTTATGAAGTCCATGCTTGTAAATTCCGGAATCGACTCCTGTCTTTCCACTATGTCTGCCAGTTCCGGCATCTTGAGCTCCTTGAGCAGTGTTCTTGTATTTGAATCAATCATTTCTTAACTCCTGTATTTTTGAAATAGTCTTTACCGAGAAGGCATCCCTTTGCCTTGACGGTGTTTGTGTCGGCGCTGCGAGAGACTGCGCTCTCTTTCTCTTTCGTCTGTGAAAGAATTGCCTTAATATGCTTGTATCTAGGGGAGTTTACTTTGGCCAGTGCCTCCCTGGATGCTTCTTCAATCCTTTCTTTACTGTGGCTCTTTGTGAGGCTTAGAATGCTCAGAGCTGTATTGAACGTCTGCTCGACAATAACCCTGGAAGAAAGGATTCTTTTTATCACCTCAAGCGTCGAAGGACCTACGTCTGCCGCCCACTTGAGGAAACGATCGGGACTCCAGTCTCTCCATTCCCTGTTCTTCGGCAGATCATCAATATCTGTAACGTACTGGTATGTGTAACCACCCGTCACCTTCAGATGTCGCTTCGGAGGCATGTGCTGGTAATAGAGAATCACTTCGGTAGCTGTCACCACCGCATTGACCTTCTTTGCCCCATAGCTGTGTGGAAAGGAGTACCAGTTCTTCTCAATGAATACATGGGAGTTCGCCTGGACAGTCTTATCTGAATAGGGAGTGCCTATGTCGAAGGGAATGACGGGAAGCGGCTTGAGAAGCGACTTTTCGAATTCCTCGAAGTTGGACCTTCTTGTCCCGGTACGCTTCTGGAAGGGCTTGTTGTTTATCTCCTCGACCTTCTCGGCAACAGCTTTCTTCACCTCATCGAATGAAAGGAACTCGACGTCCCTCAGCTTCCCGATGATCTCCATCGTGGCCTCGTAGACGGAATTCTCGACACTGTTCTTTTGACGTGGTTTCTTGACCTCACAGGGAACTATTCCTGTTCCGTAATGCTCTGCAAGGCGATCATAATACCATGTGAGGACTATCTCGCCTTCCTTCGGGTGCTCCACGACCCCGGTCTTGAGGTTATCGCAGACGATCAGCCGGGTAACTCCGCCGTAGTAATTGTACATGTTCACGTGGCACTGCAGCCATGTCATCTCCTTCATGTCCAGCGTCGGCTCTACGTAGACGAGCCTCGAAGACACAAGGTCGGAGACGAACAGATAGACCGTTACGTAGACGCCTTTTCTCATGTCGAAGTACTTCAGGGTAGGTCCTGCCCAGTCCACCTCAATCCTGTCACCCGGCTTGTGTATAAGGTGACTGACATAGCCTTTCTTTTCCGTGAACGTGGAATACCCGCGCGTGTAGGATGAGTAGCTGATTGCAATCAGTCCCTTCTCCTCACAGTCCTTCACATACTCATCATACAGAATCGTGAGGGTGACTCCCTTTCTGGTGAGTTCCCTGTGGACTTTCTCGTAGTCGACATCCCCGATTCCTTCGTCCTGAACGTTCCTGTCGGGGAAGAAGAGCCTGTAGAGCTCTTTGTCTGTTACATCCGGAATAGTTTCTCTGCTCACTATTCCTTTCTCTTTTGCAGTTGCCCTCACATCCATCACGGAATGCTTCGAGCACTGCAGCGTGCTGGCAATAGAGTTGAGTGAAGAGCCTTTGAATAACTCCTCCAGTATTGCCCGCACATCAATGTACCTGGCCATAACGGCCTCCTTAAAATAGATTTCAGCTTGCGCTGATTCCTCTATTCTTGCGGAACTCGCTATGTGGTTGTCAAAGGGTAATGGCGGGGTGTTAAAGCGGAGTGCGGGGGTGGTGCTCACTGCGCAACTCCAAAAAAAATGAGGCCGAAACCGGCCAACGAGGGGAAGTGGTGCTAAATGCGCAACTAGTGGTGCTCACTGGTGAAAATACTCAACATAGCGATAACCGGCAACGTTTCTGTCGAAGGCATGTCAGTACGCCTCGTTC
>CAVFVX010000186.1:0-3365 GCA_963626075.1 Acutalibacteraceae bacterium | reverse complement strand
CCATAACGATTCCCAGTGTCTGGCAAGGTGTAGCTGTTACGGTAGTCTATAATTTTCGGGGATGCAGCAAACTCACTTCTGTAGCAATTCCTTCTTCGGTAACCAAAATCTTTCAGTCTTGCTTTCAAAACTGTGCAAAGCTGACAGAGATAAATTTTCCCGAAAGTCTTACTGAGATTCAGTTTAATGCTTTTAAAGGCTGTACCTCGCTCGAAAAGATTGAAATAAAAGGAAACCTGACTTTAATTTCGGATGAGGCATTCAGGGGTTGTACAAGCCTAAAAGAAGTTATTCTTCCCGCATCTATCGAGAAAATAGATGGCAACGCTTTCCGAGAATGTACAGCTCTCGCATCAATCGACTTCTCAGGTACGAAAGTAAAATCCATCGGAGTTCATGCGTTTGACGGATGCACGGCTCTCTCATCCATCAATCTTCCGTCTACGTTGGAATCAATTGGTAATTGTGCTTTCATGAACTGTACGAGTCTCAAGTCTATCAGTATTCCCAAGAGTATAAAATCTATATATGACACAGCGTTCTCAGACTGTACGTCCCTGACCATCAACATGGAAATGAAAGAGGCAGAAGCGACAGCAGCAGGACTTGAAACAGATACTGTGTGGGGTGCAGATACAAATTCCAAAGTCGTCTGGGCAGAATAAGCGCATGAAATAAATTGGCCCTATTTTGGACTCAGAAATAGCGAGGAATTTCAGTTTTGAGCTGAAGTTCCTCTTTTTTTCTGGTTTGGATGTAGTGTATAATTAACACTACAAGGAGTTTTCGTAATGGACCATCCCGAATGGGTAGAGAAATACAAGAGCAGAGGAACCTCGGTTAAGAAGATCGGAGAGAGCTACTACCTCTACAAGGTCACGTCTGTACGTGAGAAAGGAAAGAAGCATCCGGTTTCCCGACAGATATATATAGGTAAGGTCACAGAGAACGGCGTTGAGAATGCAGGAGTGAGGATTGTTCCAGGGGAAACGGAAGGTACGATACTCGAAAACCTGATTCCAGAGGTGGATGACGAACTGGGGAAAACGGTTCTCATCAGGACTGACGGCGGATGGATGTACACGAAGACGAATGAGGAAAAGAAAGAGAAGCTGAAGAAGCTCGGACTCTATGAATACGGATTTCTGCCGAAGGAGATAAGTGAATAATGCCGAAGAAGGATCCCAGACTTGTAAAACTCGGAGAGATAGTCAAAGAAGAGCTCGATGATGAGGACTTCGAGCCGGACTTTGGATTGTTTTACTCAATATTCAGTCCGCGTCTTGAGGAGATAACCGACCCGCGGGAGCAGTGGAAGGTAAAGCATATTCTGAGTGAGATTATTGCAATAGTGTTCTTTGCGGTACTGTCCAACGAGAATGAATGGGCGATGATAGAAGATTTTGCCAGGGACAGGGAGGAGGAGCTGAGACACTATCTTACGCTGCCGGGAGGGATACCTTCCCACGACACGATAGAGCGGGTATTCAGTCTGATTGACGAGAGTGAGCTGGAGCGGATACTTGTGGATACTCTTCTGGACATTATAGTTAAGGCTACGGAGAACGATGACCTCTATCTTTACACCAATGAGGAACTCGGGATTGCAGTTGATGATGTCCTGGCGGTGGATGGGAAGGAGACGAGAGGTACGGCGAAGGCTGACGGGGAGACGATTGAGGACAGGAGGAACATGAACAACCTCAATGTTCAGTCTACAGAGTACGGCATAACCCTGTCTTCGACACGGATTGATGAAAAATCCAATGAAATACCCGAAGCTCAGAAGGTTCTGAAGAATATGGATCTCAAGGGAACTGTTGTGACAGCGGATGCCTTGAATACGCAGAAAGGTACTGCAGATGTCATCATAGAGTCCAAAGGAGATTACTGTCTCGCACTCAAGTCGAACCACAAGCTGATTTATGCGGAAATAGGCGACTATTTCGACAAGGAAACACAATCCGCACTGAAGGCAAAGAAATGTTACAGGAAAGAGACGGAAGAAAGCTCGGGGAAGAAGATTACCCGGGAATATTACATCTCCGGAGACCTTGACTGGTTCGAAGACAGGAAGAAGTGGAAGAAACTGACGAGCATCGGCTATGAGAAAAAGACTACGAAGAACCTTAAAAACGGAGAGACGGGAGTGGAAGAGAGGTACTACCTCTGCTCATTCCCGGCGGATGTCGAGCTCCTCTCCATCTGCGTCAGAAGACACTGGCATGTGGAGAACCTTCTGCACTGGGTGCTTGATGTGACGTTCAGACAGGATTCTCTCAGAACAAAGAACAAGACGGCCCTGAACAATCTCGGCCATGTACAGCGGTTCGTTCTCTCCATATTGAAGATTCTCAAGAGCTACTATGGCAAGAGTTTCAAGAGAATAAGGGAGCACATCGGAAGGAAATTCAGGGAAGAGTTACCCGTGGTTTTCTCTGCATTGAAGATTCTCTATGACAAAGGAAGATTCAACGCATAAAGACAGGAAGATACTACAGTCGGATAATGCATCTCCAAAGGAAGATGGTGAGTTACTGTTTTGCGAAATAGTCCGATAAAGCTGATTGAGTAGGAAAAGTGAGAAAAAATGGATAAGATTCAGAAAGTGGCAAGTGCTTCAGGGTTCAGAAAAAAAGATGAAAGGTTTTCAACTGAGGAGGTTAGCCCTTTCATGCGTTTGTTCTGGTCCTGGGGCTCATATTTCTTTGATGGACATTCCGATTTATGCTATATTCAGCTGTGGAGGCACAAAGTGAAGAAGATAGAAACAGGCAACGGTTCCTTTGAGAAGCTCATCACAGAGAATAATCTCTATGTCGATAAAACCAGATATCTCTACGGTCTTCTAAAGGACGGCGGTTCCTTTTATTTTCTCTCCCGCCCGCGTCGCTTCGGAAAGTCTCTTACAATCGGAACGCTCGAAGAGATCTTCAAAGGCAACAGGGAGCTTTTCAGAGGCCTCTACATAGACAAGGCGGATTACGACTGGAAAGAGTACCCGGTAATCCATATTGATTTCAGTAAATGCCAGCGTGACAACCCGTCTTCAATCAGCTACTGGATGAACAGCCAGATAATGAAGATAGCTTCTTCATATAACGTCATGTTAAGAGAGGAGGACGGGTACGACATCAATCTTGACAATCTCATTGACGAACTTGCAAAGAAGGAAAAGGTCGTTGTACTCGTTGACGAATATGATTCGGTTCTGACAAGCAACCTCAACAACGAAAAGATTGAAGCCATCCGGCTTGCCGTGAGGGGATTCTATTCAATCCTCAAGGCACAGAGCGGAAACATAAGGATGTGCTTCATCACCGGTGTCACCAAGTTCTCGAAGATGAGCATATTCTCGACGATGA
>CAVFVX010000185.1:0-3390 GCA_963626075.1 Acutalibacteraceae bacterium | reverse complement strand
GACAGGCAAATTCAGACGCTGAGACAAGTTAGCAATTTCGGAACTTTACATAATATTACGTCTGCTAAACTGTCTTCATATTACTCATAAGGAGAAAACTATGAAGACAACAAAGTTGGATGACCTGTTGAAACAGGTCCGGCAATGTCTCGAGGACCGGAACTATAGTCTCGGGTACATTGAGCAGTCGATGGTAGAGTGGGAGAAACTCAAGGCCTGGTGTTCAGAGGAGGAAAAGGAAAACTTTACGGCAGAACTCAGCTATAAGTACCTTGATGAAACCTACGGATGCCATATTCTTCCCGGAGGGATTGCAAACAAGGATTTGAGAAGGCATTTGAGATATGTACGCCTCCTTTCGTCCTATCTTGAGACAGGAGACTTCGAGTTCCGAACAGAGAAGAAGGAATATTCTTTTGAACCGGAGATAAAGCCTCTTGTGGACTCATTCCTGAAGTATTGCAACGAAGTCCGAAACAATAGTGTACATACTGTCACCGACAAGAAATACAAGCTCTTCCAGTTTTTTAATTTTCTTAATGCTAGGGAATTAAATCTCGATGACCTGACTGTTGAGATTATTGATGAGTTCATCAATTCATTGGATATTTCTGAAGGGAATCGAAATTCTGTCAGAAGAATATTGATAGACTTCTTTGGGCACCTATTCGAAGGAGGATACACTTCGAAGAATTATGCAGGCTATGTCGCCAAGCCCAAACGCGGGCCTATGCCTGTACAGGTAATCGATGTCTACAGTGAAGATGAAATCCAGAGGATGATAAATTCAGCTGACCGCAGTTCTGCAATCGGGAAGAGAGATTATGTTGCCCTCCTTCTGGCAGCTGTGTATGGACTGCGTTCCAGCGACATCTCACGACTGAGACTCTCTCAGATAGACTGGAACAGAGAGCTTATTATTCTCAACCAGTACAAGACAGGAGACCTGCTTGAGCTGACTCTCTATCCTTCTGTCGGCAATGCGATACTCGACTATTACAGGAACGGCAGGCCAAAGACACCCGGGGATGATACCATCATTGTAAGTCACATGCCTACAGCGGTTGGAAAGCACCTGACAAGTCCAACGATACATTCAATCATCTCGAAGGCATTTGAGCGTGCAAACATCGAAAACTGGAAGAACAAGAAACATGGAGCGCATTCCCTTCGTCATAGTCTTGCGTCGAACATGCTGAAGAAAAGCGTTTCCATGCCTGTTATTAGTACCATTTTAGGACATCGAAGTACAGAGACCACAATGGCATACCTTTCGATTGACATCGAAGAACTTAAGAAGTGCTGTATTCCGATTCCCAAGATGACAAGCACGTACTATGAAGACTGGAAAGGAGGTGCAAAATGAGTAAATACACCTTCAATTCATTCCTTGCGGACGAGTTTGAGTCATATTTGAAGCACAGAGATGCAAGCGGGTACAAAAGGAACACCGGCCTCCCTATAAACTTAAAGAGGTTCGATACCTTCATTAAAGAGAACTGCACGGGCGATACCTTCACGAAGGAAGATGCCGACAAGTGGCTTATGAGACGAGAGGATGAAACGCCGATTGCGCACTACAGACGCATCAATGACACAAAGAACTTCTTCCTGTTCATCTTTCCACGAGGCTACGAGATATTCCTCTTCGATGATGTCAAAAGTCCTCCCCGGGATTTCGTTCCGCATATTTACACCAAGGACGAGATTCGCAGGTACTTCAAAGCTGTTGACAGCTACACAAGCAAGAAGAACAGGTACAACAGCATCCAGATTCCGATACTCTTCAGGCTTTTGTACTGCTGCGGGACAAGAATCGACGAAACACTGATGATAAGGAAGAAAGATGTCGACCTCGAGGCCGGCGTGATACGTCTTTCGGAGACGAAGAACGAGAAGGAAAGATACATAGTCCTTTCTGACGAATTACTGAGCCTGATGAAGAGCTTTGCCTCAAAGACATTCTATCTTCTTCTTGATGACGAATATATTTTTCGCAATTACAAAGGAGGACGCCTGCACAGGGACTGTGCTTATGATATTCACCGCAAGCTTCTGCAGATGGCGGGTATTCCGTACTTGGGAGAAGGTAACGGGCCCAGAATTCATGACTGGAGATTCACCTTTGCCGTTCACTCCTTCAAATACATGTCGGACAAGGGAATTGATATGTATGTCGCTCTACCGATTCTGTCTACATACATGGGACACGGTTCGATAAGCGCAACGGAATATTACCTGAAGATGACACAGGATCTTTTCCCGTCAATTACCGAGAAGATGGCAAAGACAGCAGATGCAGTCTTCGGGGAGGTGGATAATGTCTAATCCTTCTGATTTTGCAAAGCTCCTCAACAGGTATTTCAATGTGTACCTCATAAACCAGCGCGGAAGCTCTCCGCAGACCATCATTTCATACAGACAGGTATTCGCACAGTTCCTGCAGTTCATGAGAGAGAAGAAAAAGAAGGTTCCCTCTGCAATTCTTATGAACGACTTCTCTTATGATACAGTTTCTTCATTTCTGGACTGGTTGGAAAAGGAGAAGAACTCCTCACCGAACACAAGAAACCATCGTCTTGCCGTACTCCGAAGCTTTGCTTCCTTTGTCGAGTACGAATACCCTTCGCATCTTGATGAGTGCCTGAGGATTCTCTCCATTCAGTTCAAGAAGGTTGAACAGGGTGAGATTACTTACCTCAAGCCCGACGCGATGAAACTGCTGCTCGAAGAACCTGACAGGTCAACAAGCCTCGGCAGACGTGATCATCTTATGTTCTCTCTGTTATATTCGACGGGAATTCGGGTGAGTGAGCTTACCGGAATAAGGGTGAAAGACATCTCGCTCAGTGAGCCAAAAAGCCTGACTATTCACGGAAAAGGTTCAAAGATTCGTTATGTTCCGCTTGTGAAGAATGTCATTCCCTCTCTCAAGGCATACATCAAGGAGAATCATCTTGATTTACCTGAGAACTGTAACGAACTGCTGTTCAAGAACAGGATGAATTCACAGCTCACACGCCAGGGAGTGTTCTACATAGTGCAGAAGTATGTGGACAAGGCAAGAGCCAAGAACCCTGCTATGTTCCCTGATGATATTGGCGTTCATACTTTTCGCCATTCGACAGCGATGTCACTGGTGAATTCAAATGTTGATCTCATCTACATCAGGGATCTGCTTGGACACACGAGTGTGGAAACAACTGAAATTTATGCCCGTTCCGATACTGAGACCAAGCGTGCCGCTATTGAGAAGGCCGCTAAGGACTTCGTGCCCAAGGAAGAGCCTTCGTGGAAGAAGAACAAGGACATGTCCGACTGGCTTAATGAGATTACGGGAGCGAATGTTATGTAAAGTTCCGAAATTGCTAACTTGTCTCAGCGTCTGAA
>CAVFVX010000184.1:0-3405 GCA_963626075.1 Acutalibacteraceae bacterium | reverse complement strand
CCGTATCCATATGGGAATCGAACATAAGGCTCTCTTCTCCATCTCCCACACGTCCGAGCACGTTGCCCATGCCGTCTACGGTTATTTCATCATATCCAAGCTTTCTCATCTCCTTTTCGACGAGATCAGCAACCTTCTCCTCATGACATGTCATGCTTTCGGTGCCGACAATGCGGCTTGCAAAATCGACAAGCTGCGATGAGTATTCACAAAGCAGATTTTCAATTTTCTCCATCTGTTTTTCTCCTTTTCTTTTGAGAATTTTAGTCTCGTCAATCCCCATCTTGCAACAGACAATCTATAGATTTGGTCGATAAATTCAGGATCAAGGCCAACAGATGCTGATTTATGCGACGTTGAACAAGACAAAATCTGAATTTGAGATAAATTGATTGAACTGAACACACGGGAACCTTTTCTATGGAATTTAGTACCCGTTTTTCCATTCCCCCGGAATGGAGACAGAGGCATTGAAGGCATGTCTACATGTCTGAATATGCCACTGTGATGAGAAAAAGGCAATAGAGCCCCCTTACCCCCATAGGGGCTAAAACAGACCCGGAAGTAGAAATGGACGTGAGTTTTACGGGGGAAGGGGCTCGACAAGCCTTGCTGCCATCAGCGTGATGATGGCCTCCTTCGACAGAGGAGTACTGTTCCTGCGGTACATGATGCCGCCGCAGCAGGGACACCTGTAGACAAAAGGAAGTGCTTCTTCCGTCTTCCTTGATTCTTCCTTTTCTACAGGTGGCTTCTGCTGTTTCTCTACAGAGAGCTGTTCTCTTGCAGCTTTGAGTCTCTTCTTCCTGTTGGGGACCGCATAAAGGCCGTAGTGCCTGATGCGGACGAAGCCTTTGGCGAGTACATGCTGAAGAAAGAGCCTGATGAACTCGATGTTGGAGAGAGTCATGAGCTTCTGCTTATTCCCGTCGGCATAGTCCCTATACTGGAAAGTGACCTTGTCTTTATTGACAGAGCGAATTCGAGAATTCGCGATGGCAGAACGGTGCGTGTAGTTGCCTATGTAGGCAAACACGCCACCGGAGCCTTTGAAAGGCTCTTTGCAGTAACTGATCCAGTCTTTCGTGTCGGCTTCTTTCAGAATCTTGTCGAACTCAGTGTCGTCGAAAATGAGGAGTCCCTTCTTCTTACTCTCTCTCAGTTTCTTGAACATCTGTTTCTTCACTGATTCTGCCAGCGCCTTGACAGGGATGAGATAGACATCTCCCTTCTTCGTACGTTTTGCATTCTTCCATTTCCCGTCATCGGTGAGACCGCCTGCCGTGACGGCAAGGTGGATGTGGGGATGGAACGTCAGTTTCTGTCCCCACGTATGCAGGATGGCGGTAATACCCGGAGTGGCACCAAGATACTTCTTGTCACGGCAGAGTGTCAGAACGGCAGAGACTGCAACCTCGAAAAGCAGGGAGTAGAATAACTCCTTGTTCGCAAGTGCAATTCTGTTGAGACACTCGGGAACCGTGACAACGACATGGAGATGTATGCAGTCGAGCACAATCTTCATCATCTTCTCGATCCACTTGTGATGAGCATCGCTCTGACACTTCGGACACATGCGGTCGCGGCAGGAACAGTAAGTGATGTACTCGTGCCCACAGTCTTCACATCTGTAGACATAAGCTCCCATTTCCGCAGTCCTGCAGTTCATGATGTGAGAAGCGACAATCTGCTGTCGCGGAGAGAAATTGTATTTCTCGTTTGCTTCTTCGTACGAATAAGAAAAGACGTCACTCACTTCAGCGTGACGTTCTCTCATGGAACGCTCTGCAGAGGATTTCAGCTACCTCTTCCGGATCCATCGGATTCGTCACATTGTAGAAATTTGCGTCGCCGATGTAGATTTCCGTCGACGAGAGATTGCTGTGGCCCAGCTGCGCTTTGACCTTCAGAATCTTGTTGTTGTCTTTCTGCAAAGTGTGCACGGCATACGAATGACGAAGCGTATGGGGGTGGAATTTCTTGAAGAGTATGTTACCATCACGAACGGAATTGAAGGCTTTAGTGAAGAAGGTGTTGGCCTTTTTTCCGTTTATTTTGGCTGGGAATAGAGGCATTGTCTTTATTCCCGCTTTCTCTTCTTCAGTCATGTTTCTGACAACAGGTCCCCAGAATACGCGGTAATACTCACGAAGCATCAGATATGTGATGTGCGGAAGCGAGACGTTGCGCTGTTTACCGCCTTTGCCGTTACGGATGAAGATGTAGTCCTCATTCGGTTTATTATTGTCGCCGTGAATGTCTTCCATCGTGATGGAAAGGGTTTCAGACCGTCTCAGTCCGGTAGAATACAGCAGCAGGAAATAGGTGAACGACACGATGTCGTCAAAGCCGCTGAAGAACTGTATTACCTCATCGACAGACATGAACGGCTGTGGCTTACGTCTGATTTTCGAATTCGGTACCTGGCTGTCGTTGATTTCTTGTTCAAGCACCACCTTGAGGAAGAACTTGCAGGAACTGTTGTACTGGTTAATCGTAGCTCCGGACAGCTTGGTCTCCCTCTTGAGGTGCAGCAGCCAGTTTCTCAAGTGCTCTTCCGTCAGGGCAGCATACTCCGTCTCTCCTGAAAATTCGAGAAGCATGCTGAAGCTGCGGCGGTAGGTGTCTACGGTTCTCGGTCTCAGGTCACGTAGAAGTACATCATCATCGAACTTCTGCATGACCTCATCATTACTCATCATATGAGCCTCCTATGAATTGAAATCTGTGTTCAACCGAACACAGATGAAAATTCTATAGGAGAGCGAAAGATGATGAGAAGAGAAACATCAGAAATAACAAACAGCGTGGTTAGAGGCGGCAGAAAAGGTTCCCACGAAGTGGGTTCAGTTCAATGTCGGCATTCTCTCTCATAAGGGATTCAAGGGACGCCGAGTATGCAGGAGTCGTGAATGACTCGAGGTCCTCCGCAGCAGCGTCCGCTGTTCCGGTTTCAAACCTCTCCGTAAAGAGCTCGTCATACGGCTTTTCGGTAAGCTTCACGCCGTCATCCTCAATAACGACTGCTGATACGAATCCTTCTTCGTCTGCCCATTCCTCCACGATACGTGCGGGTATGTAGTGATAATCAAAAGTCATAGTCTGTCTTTCTCCTCATACTCCAACGGTAATACCCGAAACGGAACGGACAGTTCCGCTTCGGAGAAAAAGTGCCCTTTTTCTGTCTCCGGCGACGGAGAAAAAAATCTCGTTTTCAGGCGCAAATAAGTGTTGCAAAAAAAAACAAACCCCATGTTACAGTGTTTGAAACAAAACAAATTATGGATGGAAAGGAGTAAATTTATGAAGAAAACATTTACAGTTCTGTTAATGGTATTGCTCGCTGCAATGCTTATCGTATCGTGTGACAGCAAGGCAGATGAGCCTGTTTCAAGAGTCGGCGAA
>CAVFVX010000183.1:0-3517 GCA_963626075.1 Acutalibacteraceae bacterium | reverse complement strand
CCAACATGAAGGAACTTCTTCCTCTTCTCGAGAAGGTTGCACAGTCCGGCAAGCCCCTCGTCATGATTGCCGAGGATGTCGACGGTGAAGCCCTCGCAACTCTCGTACTCAACGCCGTGAGAGGCACTCTCAACGTCGTTGCTGTCAAGGCTCCGGGCTTCGGCGACAGAAGAAAGGCAATGCTTGAAGATATCGCAGTACTCACGGGCGGCCAGGTCATCACTGAGGAACTCGGAATGAAGCTCGAGGATGCTGACATCTCCATGCTCGGAAGAGCAAAGAGAGTCACAGTCGACAAGGACAACACGACCATCATCAACGGTGCGGGAACTGCCGAGAACATCAGGGACAGAATCGCAATGCTCAAGGTCCAGATTGCAGACAGCACATCCGACTATGACAGAGAGAAGCTCCAGGAGAGACTCGCAAAGCTCGCCGGCGGTGTCGCAGTCGTCAACGTCGGTGCTGCAACAGAAGTCGAACTCAAGGAGAAGAAGCACAGAGTCGAGGATGCACTCTCCGCTACCCGTGCTGCCATCGAAGAAGGCGTCATCCCCGGAGGCGGCGTCGCTCTCGTACAGGCAAGCAGGGAACTCGAGGAAAAGGATCTTTCCGCTCTCACGGAAGAGGAGAAGGTCGGTTACAGAATCGTCACACGTGCTCTCGAGGAGCCTATCAGACAGATCAGCGAGAACGCAGGTGTCGACGGAGCAATCGTTGCCGACAAGTGCAAGAACGCTGAACACGGCGTGGGCTTCGATGCCAACGGCATGAAGTGGGTCAAGATGGTCGATGCGGGAATCATCGATCCTGTCAAGGTCACGAGAAGCGCACTGCAGAATGCTGCGTCAATCGCATCCCTCATCCTCACGACAGAGTGTGCGGTTACCGACATTCCGGCTCCGGAACCCGCAGCTCCGGCTCAGAACCCCAACATGGGCATGATGTGATAAACCGTACTCAGTACGACAGGGGAGAAGCTCCGGCCTCTCCCTTTTCTTTGTGTAATTTCGGCGTAGAAATCATAATTTGTTGACCGCAAAATGAAGACTGTGTTAATGTAGGTCAGTTTATTTAAAGAGGTAACCAATGAATTCAATCATTCTAATGTCTGCTGACTCCTCATCATCCGCCAGCATGGCATCATCCATCATAATGTTCGTTGCAATCATCGCAATCTTCTACTTCCTCATCTACAGACCCCAGAAGAAGAGAGACAAGGAAGCAAAGGCAATGCTTGCCTCAATGAAGAAGGGCGACAAGGTCGTCACAATCGGCGGTATTCACGGAACAATCATCACAGTCAAGGACAAGACTGTCGTCGTCAAGGTCGATGACGCAGCAAGAATCGAATTCAGCAAGGAAGCAATCAGCACCGTCACAAGCAAGGACGCTGTGAAGACGGCTCCCGCGAAGAAGGACGACAAGAAGGCCGAGGCTGTCGAAGAAAAGAAGAGCGACGCTGAAGAAGTGAAGAAGGTCGATGCTCCCGCAGCGGAAGCGAAGGCTGAAGAGAACAAGGAAGAAGTCAAATAAGACTTTCTTCTTCCGTACTGAACCCGTGGGAAGCCACGGGTTTCTTTCTGGGGGGTGACAGAGGTGGAAGTTCTGACAGCTGACACGCTCGGTTTCTGCGGCGGTGTCGAGAGGGCCGTGACAATAGCAAAGAGTACTCTCGAGAGAACTCTAAAAGAAGGAAGGAAGCTCTGTTTCTACGGAGAGCTCGTCCACAACGCCGTCGTATGCTCGTATTTCTCATCGCGAGGGGCGGAGACGATAAAGAAAGCGGAGGATGCAGCGGAGGGCTCCGTTGTCATAATCCGTGCCCACGGAGTTACGGATGAAGAGCGCAGGATTCTTCTTTCCCGCGGCACTGAAATCGTCGACTGCACCTGCCCAGTCGTCCTGAGGGGACAGAGCCTCGTGCGCTCATCCTCTCTCCCCGTGCTGATCTTCGGCTATAAAGGCCACAGCGAGGCCGTCACACTCGTCGGGAGTGCGGTGACCGAGGTGAGGATCATATCTTCCGTCCGGGACCTCGAAGGGGTGGAAAAAGGGGAGTACAACGGTGTTGTACAGACGACTTTTTCTGCTACACTGTTGAAGGATATTCTTGAAAAAGCGGGCGAAAAAGGTATCATTGTCAATGTGCTGAACCATATCTGTCAGGCCAGTGTGGAGAGGCGCGAAAGCGTATTGAGGCTCATGGAAAAAGTTGAATGCCTCATAGTCGTGGGGGACCGCAACAGCGCGAACACGAAGGAGCTTGCCCGGATAGCGGAGAAGAGAGGCTTTCCGTGTTTCCTCGTAGGGGCTGATGATGACATACCCCCGGAGGTGCGCGCTTACAGAAGAGCAGGTATCACCGCAGGGGCCAGCACGCCCGGAGAGGTCTACCGAAGGGTGAAAGAGAAATTGGAGGTTTGAGTATGCCGGATATCGAGAAGGTTGTAGTGCCAATTCCGACAGTCAAGAGATTCCCCTCCTATCTGAGGATTCTCAGACAGTGCCAGGGAGAAGGAATGGAATTCATCAGCGCCACTGTGCTTGCAGAGGAGCTGGGGCTCAAGCCTATCCAGGTGAGAAAGGACATATCCTATACGGGAATCGAGGGTAAGCCCAAGGTGGGCTTCGTCGTGAGCGAGCTCATCGACTACATCACCCATTCCCTCGGCTGGGACAATGCCACGAAGGCACTGATTGTGGGTGTGGGTAACCTCGGCAAGGCCATAAGCATGTACGAGGGCTTTGCAGCATACGGACTCAGCATCGTCGCGGCATTCGATTCCGACCCGGGAAAGATCGGAACGAAGGTCGGAGAACTTACGGTGAAGAGCATGGACGAACTCAAGCCTTTCATCGAATCCTCCGGAATTTCGATTGCCGTCATCACCGTTCCCGCTTCTTCTGCCCAGAGCGTTGCAGATACTCTCGTGGCGTGCGGAATAAAGGGCATCTGGAACTTCGCACCGAAGGACCTCAAGATTCCCGGAGACGTCGTCATGCAGAGAACGGATCTTGCAACGAGCTTCGCAGTTCTCTCCGTGAAGATGAGGAAGATGTTCGGAGAGGGACTTATAGAGTATATAGAGGAGTGAGACTTGACCGCAGAGTGGCAAGTCTGTATCATCACTGTAATGACTGAGATGGAGACGAGTAGTCTTCGACCGATACCCGTGAGAGGGGAGTCTGTCTTCGGACAGGTGTGAGACTCCCCGGTGGCGGAAGATGAAAACCACTCCGGAGTCGCCTTCCCCAAAGGGAGACCGAGTATGGAAGGCCGTAAGTAAGGCGTCAACTACCAATGAGCGTCCTTCCTCAGGGAAGGGAAGCAGGGTGGAACCGCGGAGCCTTTACAGCTTCGTCCTTGCACGAGAATGTGTAAGGGTGAGTCTGTAAAGGCTTTATCTTTATATAGGAGAGAAAAGTATGGCAAAAGAGATTGATTTGAGCACACTCAGACATTCGACAGCTCACGTCATGGCCGAAGCCGTCCTCATGATGTTCCCCGATGCGC
>CAVFVX010000182.1:0-3539 GCA_963626075.1 Acutalibacteraceae bacterium | reverse complement strand
CATGAAGAAGCAGAAGGAAGACTTCTTCACCTCGAACCTTGAGTACGGCTCATTTCTTGCGTGGAAATTCCCGTTCGGAAGATACCGAAGGTTCAGGAAGATCAGAAGGATAATCCTCGACTCGATTATCTCCTGCGGTCTCTCATACAGGCTTGATGTCAGAAAGAAGGGCCGTGACAGGGCGGAGCTCATCGTTGTCTCCACGTCTGATGTCCCCGATGAGGATATTCACCCCGCGTGGAAGGCGTATGACATGCGCACTTCCGAGGAGAAGGAGAGACTGATGAAGTATCTCATAATCACTCTGCGGTCTTATCACTGCCGGTGACGGAATACGGAGGAGAAGATGAAAAAGGACGAATACAAGCTCTTCAGAGAAAAGGTCGAGAAAGCCTTCTCCGACACCGGTGACAGAGAGAGGATTGGACGGGAATTCGACCTCATCGAGAAGCTCGGCCGGGAGAAGTATGCCCTCGCGCTCTCGAGAATACTCAGAGGCGTCAGAAGGAATCTGCCGAACTGCGGAATATCGGGAACGGCGCCCCGGATGAGAATCTACGGCGGAAGCGGCAGTGACAGCGTCATCGGGAAGCCTCTCAATGCCTCGTTCTCCGTCGTGTGGCCCTTCGGCGAGATGGTCGAGAAGGACATGAGGAGGCTCCTGTGTATCATCAGCAGGAACTTACGGGGCCTGGAACTTCATACTGAGAAGTGTGTCCTCTTTGAAGATTTCACCGGGAAGAGGGTGATGGTGGTGATATCTGAGGAAGCTCCCGACGGGGAAACACTCGGCAAGGTTGCCGACGACGCAAAAAGCGGCAGAGACGACAGTCCTCTTCTCATGAAATACCTTGTCCTCACTGTAGACGCACACTTCGGACTCTCGGTGAATTTCTGAAATTATAGCTCGGATTTGAATGTCTTTTCGTAACCATATTAAGATAAACGCTTGCATTTTGCATGTTAAATATATATAAAAAGAATACAAATATATTCAAATTATGATTAGGAGGAGGCGTGATGCTGTATGAGCGAACAGGTTTTAGTCCAGGCACGTGTAGATAAAAATCTCAAGATGGAGGTTTCTGCAATCTATGAAGCACTCGGCATGGATCTGCCCACTGCCATCCGGATGTTCTTCATACGTACCTGCATTGTCCGCGGCATCCCTTTCAGTACGGTCCTTCCCGAAGGTTATATTACGAGAAAAGAGGCCCGGGGAAATCTTGAAGAACTGTTCAAGGAAGCTGAAGATGTTCCGGAAATGACTCTTGATGAAATCAATGATGAAATAGCGGATTCCCGTTCGAAACGCAGGAAAGCGGATAAATGAGCTTTCTCGCCGTCATTGACACAAATGTCCTTGTTTCTGCACTGATAACAAAGAGAGATGATTCTCCAACCCGCACGGTATTCCGGTCCATGTTCTCCGGAGAGATTATTCCTTTGTACCATAAGGATATACTAGCTGAGTACGAGGACGTTCTGACAAGAAAGAAGTTTCATCTGAATCACGAGAATGTCAGGAGGATAATCGCTGCAATTCGTCAGTTCGGAATGGAAGTGGAACCGTCACCGACCGGCGTGGTTCTGCCGGACAATGATGACCGTGTGTTCTATGAGGTTGCCATGGAGAAGAAAGATGACAGCGCGTACCTTGTGACAGGAAATATGCAGCACTATCCCGAAAAGGTTTTCATTGTCACTCCGGCGGAATTGAAATCTTGCGAAAAGCGGATGAGAGATAGTGGTTCCTCTTCGAAGTTTTGTTTTTCACGATGAAATACCGGAGACGGCATTTCTTTGCTGGAGAGCTCGTGAACTACGGTTATGGAAAGTAGCAGGACGGCGTATTACTGAGCCCGCCATAGGTTGTTCCTCCATCCTCTTTTGGGGTTTCTCGAACTAGATAACCACAGAAAATAGGCGATTCTTTGCCGTTATCTCACTTTTTTACCCGGATAACCGCAGAAAATGCTGGATTCTTTGCGGCTATCTCCTATAATAATGTCATGTCGAAAGATTTGATCATAGGTCGCGAATATGAGATGCAGCTTCTGCGGGAGTGCAGTGAGTCGAAAGAGTCGCAGCTTGTTCTGGTTTATGGAAGAAGAAGAGTCGGGAAGAGCTTCCTCATCAACCAGTTCTTCGATAACCGCTTCGATTTCAAGCTTGTCGGAGACTGCCATCTCGATAAGAAGCAGCAGCTTTTCAACTTCTGTGATGAGCTCAGACGGCAGTGGAAAAGAGATATAACCGTTCCGAAGACCTGGAGGGAGGCCTTCTTCCTCCTCAGGGATTATCTTGATGAATTCACAGACGCGGGGAAGCATATCGTCTTCTTCGACGAGATGCCCTGGCTCGACAACCAGAAATCCGGTTTCCTCGAAGCATTCGAATACTTCTGGAACAGCTTCGGAGCTGCAAAGAACAATCTGATGCTCATTGTCTGCGGCTCTGCCTCCGCATGGCTTGTCGATAACTTCGAACATAACAGGGGAGGGCTCTTCAACCGTCAGAACTGCCGTATCTTCCTCGAACCGTTCAATCTGTATGAAACAGAGAGGTTTCTGAAGGAGAAGAAAGGCATAAACTGGAGCCGCTATGATATTGCCCAGTGCTACATGATTCTCGGTGGTATTCCGTACTATCTTGACAGGCTGTCGAGGAATCTCCCGCCGGACGGGAATATAGACAATCTGTTCTTCAGAAAGAGGGGTGTGCTCTGGGATGAATTCGACAATCTCTACAGAACTCTGTTCTCCTCAAGCGGTAACTACATAAGGATAGTCGAGGCTCTGTTCACGAAAAGGTCTGGTATGAACAGAAAGGAGCTCATTGCGGCAACGGGACTCAGCGACAACTCCGCATTCACCGACATGCTCAGGAATCTCTCCGATTCGGGATTCATCCGCTCCTGCAGTGTCTTCGGCAACAGAAAGAGGGGAACGGTCTATCAGCTTGCGGATTACTATACGATGTTCTACCTGAAGTTCGTAAAGGACGGGTACGGAAGCGATGAGGAGTTCTGGTCCCACCATCTCGATAGTCCGTCCCGCCGTGCATGGGCCGGTCTGACTTTTGAAATGCTCTGTAAGGATCATATCAGGCAGATAAAGAGCAGCCTCTCGATTTCGGGTGTGTCTTCAGCCGTGTCGGTCTGGAGCACTGCAGCAACAGAGGAGCACGACGGAGCCCAGATAGACATGCTCATCGACCGCAGGGACAGGATAATCGACATATGCGAGATGAAGTTCTCCGAGAATACTTTCACCATCGACAGTGACTATGACGAAGCTCTCCGCAGAAAGATTGACGTTTTCAGAGAGACTACCGGAACAAACAAGGCACTGCAGCTTGTCATGGTCACCACATACGGAGTGAAACAGAACATGTATTCTTCACGCATGCAGAGTGAAGTGGTACTGGATGACCTCTTCGGAAAGGACTGAGTCTCCAGGTCCGGAGACAGTATATTTCTACAGCTGTGATATCGACAGAAGCTCCATTAGGTCCTCTCTCGAGAGCGTCGAGAGCGA
>CAVFVX010000181.1:0-3588 GCA_963626075.1 Acutalibacteraceae bacterium | reverse complement strand
CGGGGAAGCCGCAGGTTCTCATCTGTCTCCACTTGTAGTGGTCGCCGCCGAGCCAGATGTCCGAGATGTTGTCGAAGCGTGCGTTTGTCGCAATCTGCTCCGGAATGAGGTGGCAGTGATAGTCGAAGAGCGGCTCGTTCTCCGCATACTTATGGAAGAGTGTCTTCGCTGTTTCGGTCTCCAGAAGGAAGTCCTTGTCCATGAATGCTTTCATATGTTTACTCCTTAACGCGCATGATGCGCATATTCAGAATATATTTATTGAAAAAACAGTAACGCTGTCAATTTGTTAATTACCGCACCCGGTTCAGATACGGTAAAGAAACCGGGGATGGGGCATTTCTACTATATGCGTCTGATTTATCTACTACTCTCTGATTTTTCCGTAATTTTTCTTTGCCAAATTCCGTATTAAACCGTTAAAATGGGAGGAGGGTGAGGAAATGGCAAAGAGGACAGGATATTTGGGTGCGAACCTCCATCAGGGAACCGGCCTGAGGCTCTGGGAGGCTCTTAACGAGGAATCGAGACACTACGCCGACCATACGGTGTTCGTGCTGCCGGGGGGCAGACTGAACTACAGAAAGGCCGACGAACACCTCAGAAACTCCATCTTCCGTTATGTGAATTCCGACAACTTCGACGGTGCCGTCGTCTGGGGAAGCACGCTTGCGGGAAAAATGGACTGGAAGGATGTAGGAGAGTGGACGAAGGAGCTCGGGGAGAAGATTCCCGTCGTCTCCCTCGGAATCGACGTGGAGGGTGTCCCTAGCATAACCTACGACGCCTACACCGGTGTCTACCGCATGGTGGAACATTTCATCACCGTCCACGGCTACAGACGCATCGCATTTCTCCGGGGCCCGGAGAACCACGACAGCGCATACTCACGCTACGAAGCGTACCGCGACTGTCTCAGAGACCACGGAATCGAATACAATCCGCTTCTTGTCTCCTCGCCGCACACCTGGAACGAGGGTGAGAGTGCGATAAGGGAAATCGGCGAGAAGAACCATATGCTCCCCAGGCGTGACTACGACGCCGTAATCGCCTCATCGGACATCATGGCGTACCTTGCCTCGCGCTGGCTCGAGGAGCAGGGCTATCTCATTCCGGACGACATCGCCCTCGCGGGCTTCAACGACTCCCCCGAGGCCTTCCTGTGTTCCACCGAGCTCACGACTGTCAGGCTCCCCGTGAAGGACATGGTGGAGCAGAGCTTCCGCATGATCCGCGACATGGAGAACAACCCCGATGGGGCATACCCCTCCCGCGCCGTTCCGACAGTCGAAGTCTACAGACGGAGCTGCGGCTGCAAGGAGTCCTACGGCTCGGAGGACATGGCGAGCAGAATTGCCGACTACTCACAGTTCGAGAACTGGATCAATCTCCGAATGGGCCACGGCGAGAACGCCACGGTCTTTCTCGAGATAACCTCCTCCATATTCGTGAAGGGAGAGAAGGTCGACCTCAATACACGCCGTATCTTCAGCGAGCTCTGCTGGCGCTACCTCAGGCACGGCGGAACGATGAAGTTCTTCTTCTCAGCCCTCAAGCTCTGCCGCCGCTTCTTCCCGGACCGTACTCTCAGCATGGACGAGATGGATATCCTCCACGAAGTCATGATGGAGAACGTCGTCAAGATAAACGCGACAGACAGCTACCGCACAAGGGAGATAAACAACAGCCACAACAGCTTCACGAACACCCTTCTGAAGGTACACTCCTACATGGAGCTCAGCGAGGCCATGAAGAGCTTCTTCCCGTCAATGGGAATCGAGAAGGCCTTCGTCTTCACCTACGCCGACGACGGAAAGAGCAGACTCGAGAGCGGCTTCTCGGGTGAAAAGCTCTTTTCCGGGGGAATGCCGTTTTCGAGTCAGCTCCTCTTTCCCGAGGAACTCTCATACGAAATCCAGCGCGGCCTCTTCGTCGTCGAACCGCTCTATTACGACAACAAGGTCGACGGCTACATAATACTCAAGAACCGCGACTGTCCCGCATCCATGATCGAGAACATACGTACCGACATCTCGTCGGGTATGCAGGCGATAGACCTCTACTTCCTTGCATGCGAGAAGAGCCAGAAGGCTGAGGAAGCGGAGAAGCAGTCCTCGGACTTCTACGCACACATCACGGAGGAGCTCAGGGATCCCCTCGACCACATAAAGAAGGTCCTCGAGGCGAAGAAGAGCTTCGACGGAGACGAACTTCTGTCAACAATCGTGAAGACGGAGCACCTTCTGGAGCTCAGCGCAGTCGAGAAGGGCGGAGTGACACTCGAGGAGAAGTTCACGCCCCTGAGAGACCTCCTCTCGCTTATAAAGGCGAAGGGAATCGAGGTTCTCTCTCCGTACCCGCTGCCGTCCGTCGTATTCGACAGAAAGAGCGTCGAGGAGATTGCATCCTGCCTCCTCACTTACTTCGGAAAGGACATAACCCTCTCGGTGAAGCTTTCTACCGAGAACGTCATTCTCCACTTCTACGGCGAGTCGTTCTCCCGCGTTCCCTCGAGTACGCCGACGCTTCAGTACGTCGAGAAGCTTCTTCTGATGCAGGGCGGAACCTTCTCGTTCTCCCGCGACGGACTTGACGTTTTCATTCCGTACCCCTCTCTCTCGGGAGAGAAGACGGCGTGCGGAGGAAAGGGCGGTGTAGTCTTCATATCCGACGACGAGAGCACTCTCCCGAAGTCGATAGACGGCCCGGTAACATTCATGAGCTACGACGACGTCATCGTCCAGATGAACAGCATTTCCTCCTACTCCTCGATTGCATGGGACGCGAAGAAGGTGAGCAAGCAGTCGGGAATAGCGATGAACCTTTTAAGGAACCACAAGGAAGCGCGCCTCATGCCTTTCCTCTGTTTCGGACTCGACGACGAGAGCATCTCCGTTGCCGCTGCGATAGAGGGAACGATTCCCTCCGAGGGCAAGGGCTGCATCTACTCCTTCGGTCCCTTCCCCGGGACTCTCTCGATTCTGAGGGAATTCGCCCCGGTGGAGGAAGTGAAGTCGCTCTCCGACATTCCCGAGGGGGCACAGTCGCCTCTCTTCATCTTCAACGATGTCGACACGGCTCTCATCGAGGCGGTGAGGAAGGACAGAAGATTCACGAAGACACCGGTTTTAATCGTACGCGACCGCTTCGAGATGGACGACATAGAGGGGCTCAGCAGTACGCCGAACGTCCTCATCGTTAATACGTCGATAACGGAGGCCGAGGGCTTCCTCAACCGCATCGTCGCCGTATTCGGAGGAGAGGAACTTCTGCCCCCGTTAACGTCGATTCTCGTCAAGAAGGCCATCTGCTACCTCAACGACAACGCGACGTACTCGATATCCCGCTGGCAGATTGCGGGCTCGGTGAACATAAGCGAAGACTACCTCACGCGTATATTCCGTAAGGAAATCGGAATAAGCCCGTGGGACTACCTCAACCGCTACCGTATCCAGATAGCGTCGCGCCTCTTACTCGAGACGGGCTCCTCGATAAGCGAGATAGCCTCCCTCACGGGCTTCCAGGACCAGGCGTACTTCTGCCGCGTCTTCAGAAAGGTGAAGGGCTTCCCGCCGGGAAACATCCGCA
>CAVFVX010000180.1:0-3644 GCA_963626075.1 Acutalibacteraceae bacterium | reverse complement strand
CCTACAATGCATTGTCGTTTTTTTCGAACTTTTCAACATTTTGCTCTTCTGATATGTTGATACCGAGTTCTATAGAGACTTTGAAGAATCTTTCCATGTAGATGGCATCGCCTCATAGAAACGTTTTAACATAGTAATGTCGGGTTTAACCCGAAGGAGAAAGAAAAAAATGAAGAAAAACTTGTTCGTTATCTTGCTGGTGTGTATTCTGGCTATGTCGTCACTATGTGCTTGGGGAAAGTCCGGAACGACAGAAACATCTACAACTACCAGTACAGCATCCAGTTCTGCTCTAAGAAGAGGCGTTACATACAGATATGATGATAAAGATGACCGTCTCGGGGGCACATTTTCGTTAACCTTTTACGATGACGGCACACTCTTCTTCTGTGATGAATACGATTTCACGAACTCTAGTTCAATTAGCTACTTCATTGTAGGGAATGACATTTATCTGGATAGTTGGTTTGCAAAAAACAAACTATACATTACAAACACTAATGACGGTTATATAAAGGCGGGTACTCTGTCAAAGGACGAGAAGACTCTGACCATATCTTACAGTAGATATACGCTTGAGCTTACCCGTGTTTGAGTGAAAGAAACATACATACAGCCCCCCGCAGAAGCGGGGTGTTTTGTTATCAGTACGGGGCACATTTCAACTTACTAGAGAGGGTAAATGTAATTCGTATCCTTTTGCTTTTCTGTCGCAGACAAAGCTTGGGGTTAGTTTGATCCCTGTATTGTTTCGCCTATTCTGTCATGAAGTTGTTACGAATTCTCCCTGGCAGACTTCTTTATCTCTTCGTGATAGAAGAAGTTGACGACTGTCGGAGGCGCATCGAAACTCTGGGCGAAGCTGTCGTCGTTGCGGACGTACCTGAGGTTATGCTCTGACGTGAAAAGGGACATTCTCCTCTCGAGATTCTCCCAGTAGCTGCGGTTTCTCTTCTGATATATCTCATCATAGAGTTCTGTGAGCTCGGGATGCTTTTCGTGTATGTAGGAGAGAATCACTGTTCTGTAGTCTCCGCGGAGATTCAGGTTCTCGAGCCAGATGAGGTTGCACTGCCCTTTTACTCTCTCGATGATTCTTTCGACATCTGTGATACCGGGGAATATCGGGGAGATGAAGCAGGTTGTACGTACGCCTTCGTCATGGAGAATCTTCATGGCCCTGAGGCGCCGCTCGATGCTGACGGCATTGTCCATATCGTTACGGAAGTCTTCGTCAAGCGTATTGATACTGAACCCTACCCTCACGTCGGGTATCTTCCTGATTATGTCGATATCCCTCAATACGAGATCCGACTTCGTCTGTATCGTGATTCTTGCTCCGCTGTCTTTTAACTCCTCAAGTAGTGTTCTTGTACGGCGGTATTTCTCCTCCTCGGGGTTATAGGGGTCGGTAACAGAGGAGATGAAGAGTTCCTTTCCTCTGTATTTCCCGGGATTCCTGATCTCCGGCCAGTATTTGACATCGAGGAAGCTTCCCCAGGGTTCTGTGTGTCCCGTGAATCTCTTCATGAAGGAAGCGTAACAGTATCTGCAGGAATGGGTGCAGCCTGTATAGGGATTCACCGAGTAATCAGATACCGGAAGATTCGATTTCGTTATGACGCTTCTGACGTTGATTTTCTTAACTAAGGGATTCATTCTCGTGTGCCATCTCTCATTTCCATCGTCCGAAGCGTATCTGCTTATCCCTGCCTCTCTGTCATTTAGCTGTTTCCTTACGCTTTCTGTTTTCGATTATCTCGTAGTAAAGCTCTTCAACCTTCTTTGTGACATCGCCCCAGGAGCGGTAGATTGTCCTTCTTGCTCCGTCGCCTGCGTGATTCCTCACTTCGGGATGATTCAGGAGGTATTCGAGCTTGTCGGCATAGTCCTTCACGTTGCACTTCACGAGGAAGCCGTTCTCGCCGTCGATGACGCCTTCGCTTGTGCATGAGCCTTCTGCAAAGACAAGTGGAAGACTGAAGGCGGCAGCCTCTCTCATGACGACGCAGGAGACATCGTAGAGTGACGGAAAAAGGAACAGGTAACCCGAAGCATAAACGTCTGCGAGCTTCTCGCGGTCGGTGAAACGCCCGAGGAACGTGACGCAGTCGGAGAGGTTGTTATCCCTGACGTACTCTTCGTAGTACTGCTTCCTGTGGCCTTCTCCTACGAAGACCATGCGGAATCTGAGGCCTCTTGCCTTGAGCTCCTTTATTGTCTCGAGTGTGAGCGGGATGTTCTTTTCGTCCTTGTGCTGACCCACAAATAGAAGAATCGGTGTGTCGTCGTGTACGCCGCAGAGTTCGCGTCCCCTTCTCTTCCTCTCCTCGAACTCCGCTTCATCCTTCGGAGGAATGAAGTCGGCGCAGTTTTCGACCACCCTGATTTCTCCAGTATAGTAGTACTCGGTCTGCATCTTTCTCTTGCTTGCTTCACTGGGTGTCCAGACTTCGTCACACTTGTAGTAGAAGCTCATCCTCATCTTCACAATCTGCTCCGCAAGAAAATCGGGAACAAGTTCCTTGAGGTCGTCCTTGAAGAAGGTATGGAATGTGGATACAAGCGGAATGTTCTTCTCCCTCGAAAGCTTCAGGGCGAACTCGCCGGAGAATGTCGGGCAGTGAGCATGCACGATGTCGAAGGGAATCGATTCGATTTCCTTCCGCACCTCGTGGGGAAATGTCGTTATTCCATAGGGTCTGAGGGACTTCAGCGGATAATGCTCCTTCCCGCGGATAGCGTATGTGATTCCGTGTTCCCTGTCGTAATCGGGTTCGTCGCTGTAGCCGGGAACTATGGCGTATGCATGGTGCCCGAGTCTGTTGAGTTCTATCGTGTAGTTGTTGAGAACGTTGACGACGCCGTCCATGACGGGCATGAAGGAGTCGTTGAATTCACCTATTGTCAGTTTGTCTCTCATTATCAAGTTCGGCTTTCACGAGTTCGAGGGACGAGCGTATGGTCTTGTCCATATCGTAGTATCTGTACTCGGCAAGTCTTCCTCCGATGATGTAGTTTTCCTTCTTCTTGAGAAGTTCACGGTATTTACCATAGAGATTATCATTCTTTTCGTCGTTGACGGGATAGTACGGTTCAGCCGTCTCCTTGTAATCTACGGGATATTCCCGGCTTATCCAGGTGACGGGAGAGGAGGCGTTCTCGAAGTGCTTGTGCTCGATTATCCTCGTGTACGGCACTTCCCTCTCAGTGTAGTTCATGACTGCGACTCCCTGGTGGTTCTCCTCCTCAAGTCTCTCGTGCTCGAACTTCTCGCTTCTGTACTCAAGTGGGCCGAGCTTGTAGTCGAAGAGCGAATCGAGTGTTCCCGTATAGAGGATTTTATCAGCCATAGCCTCGTATTTTTCCCTGTCGCTGTTGAAGTCGGTGTTGAGGATTACGTCAGTTCCTTCGAGAAGCTTTTCGATTATCTGTGTATATCCTCCTTCCGGTATTCCCTGATACGGATCATTGAAGTAGTTGTTGTCGAAGCGGTATCTGACGGGGACGCGGCGGATAATCGAAGGCGGGAGCTCCTTCGAGTCTCTTCCCCACTGCTTCTCGGTGTAGCCCCTGATCAGTGTCTCGAAGACATCTCTTCCGATGAGGGACAGTGCCTGCTCTTCGAGATTGGAAGGGTTATC
>CAVFVX010000179.1:0-3665 GCA_963626075.1 Acutalibacteraceae bacterium | reverse complement strand
TGGTGGGACTCCACCGTCTCGAGGACGGAGACACATCGGCTCTCGAACTTCTCATAGACACTCTCAAGAAAAAAGGTCTTACGATATCATGTGCGGAGAGCTGCACGGGCGGCCTCTCGTCATCGCTTCTCACAAGCGTCCCCGGTTCGAGCGAATACATGCTCGGCGGTGTTGTCTCCTATTCGCCATCCGTCAAGAAGGCAGTTCTCGGAGTGACGGAAGCGACAGTTGAAAAATACGGCGTCGTATCCGAAGAGTGCGCCCGCGAGATGGCCCAAGGCGTCAGGGAGCGTCTCTCCTCCGACTACGCATTCTCCATAACGGGAGTCGCGGGACCCGATAAAAGCGAGGACAAGGAAGTCGGAACGGTATGCTTCGGCTTCAGTGGCAGGGACAGAAAGACGGAAACTGTCACAGTTCACTTCCCGTCCTGGGGAAGGGAGTCCATCAGACGCCGCAGCACTGTCGCCGCATTCATTCTCATGCGTTCCTACATACTCGGCGAGAGCGTCGCCGATATTGTCTCGTCATGGAGAGTATTCTGATGAGATTCACCCAGAGAGAAGTCAATCTCCACACCCACACGGTATTCTCACATCACGGAAAGGGAATGCCGGCCGATTATCTCAAGGAGGCGGAGAAGGGCGGAAATATTAAGGTCCTGGGCTTCAGCGAGCATGTTCCTCTTGCAGAAACGGCTTATCCTCAGGAGAGACTCAGCATGGAGGAAGTTCCTCTCTACATAAAGAGCGTGAGGGAACTTGAGAGCGAGAGTATAACGGTCCTCCTCAGTATGGAGTGTGACTTTCTTCCCGATTTCATCCCGTACTTCGAGGATGTTCTCATCGGAAAGTGGGGATGCGATTATCTCCTGGGGTCAGTTCATTACCTCCCGGATGAAAACGGCGTGATGAAGTATGTGGGTAAGCCCTCGAATACGGGGCTCTCCCTTTCGGAGTATGTCGACCTCTACACACAGATGCTGTCCTCCGGGCTCTTCCTATACGGCTGTCACCCCGATCTCTTTGCCTCCATCTTTCCGAAATGGAACGAGGAGACGAAGGCTGCATCAAGGGACATCATAGCATGTGCAAAGGAATGCGGAATGCCCCTCGAGATCAACGGCAACGGTTTCAGAAAGGGAAAGAAGATTCTCTCTGACGGCTCGGAGAGACTCCTTTACCCTATAGCTCCGTTCTGGGAGATGGTAAGGGACGAGGGCGTCAGAGTGGTCACTGCAAGCGATGCGCACAGACCCGGATGGGTTGACGGCTGGAGAGAAGCCGAAGAGTTTGCCTCCCCGCTCGGAATAAGGTGGTCGGAGTACGAGCTTGACTGTGAGGAGAAGAAAATCAGGATAGTGTGACAGAGATAGGCTAACTGACGTCCCCTTCAGAAGTTATTCTTTAGTCGTTACGCATGAACCTCTGAGTTGACCTACCCAAATGGCGATTCAAGCACTGTAGAGGCATTTGAGAGGTCTTGAGGAGAAGTTTTCAAGGCAAATTTCAAAATAGTATTTCGGAAAGTCCCGAAGAAGGCGAAAACATCGACAGCAGGGTCTGAAAGATTGAAGATTCTGATGGAATTCAGGAGGCTTTCTGTTCTTCCAGCTTCTCTTTGAGGAGAGCTATGAATTTGTCCGGGTGGTAGATGATTTCCATGGACTTCTCGAACATTTCGATGGGATTGGCAGCGAACTCCTGGTACACCGTCTGGAGTCGGGGTTCCTGTTTTATAATCTGCATGAGCTGCGTTATGGCCACTGTAAGGTTGTTGAAGTATGCCATGCTTTCGATGGCGCTTTTCTTTGTGGAGGAGAACCTGTCTTCGCCGCAGTAGAAGTCCTTCTTCTTGTGAAGGGCGTTCTCGACAGTCCATCTCACTTCAATCGCTTCGATGGCTGCAATCGGGTCGGAAAGGCTTGTGATGAAATACATGGCGTCTGCCTCTTTTCCGGTGGTTGATGAGATCATCTTTATGTAAAGCTTCTGGTCGGGCCAGTCTTCACCGATGTAGCCGTTTCCCAGTGTTATGACCCAGAACTTCCTTTCGTCTCTCGGGAAGAAGACAGGAGTGCTCTGTTTCGACTTTCTCTCATCAAAAGATGACCGGAGCTCCTCTTTCAGACTGTCCTGGTTCTCCTTGGCACAGAGGACATAGTCGCCTTTACGTTTTCTGATTATTTCTGCAGTTTTCCTCTGACAGTGAAGAGCATCGAAGGTGGCGATGGTATTACGCAGGTCAAGCTGATTCAGCTTCTCCTGGGCAACCGGTATTTCGTTCGTCTTTTCATCAATCGTGATGCTGTAGAGACACACACCGGAGGATGAATCATAGACATTCAGCGTTGCCGTGTTCCTTTTCGGTTTCTTCGTTCCCTTCTTTCTTCCGGATCCTCGGAACTCCTTTCCGTCTACGGCAATATGTGTGTACAGCTTCTTTTCGGACACCATGCGCTGTATTTCCTTGTAGAATTCCTTGAATCTGACAAGAAGAGAACGGATCCATTTGGTGTCCAGCTCCATGAGGAAGCGCTGGATAGTGTCATGAGAGGGAATGTTTCCGTCATCCTTCAACACTCCGGCTTCAATCAATACACCGCTGTACGCCTTGGCGAAGCCGGCGATTTCGCAGCAGTTATGTCCGAAATGGGTCAGCTTTGCAAGTATGACGATTACGAAGAGTGCCTCTATGGGATATATGATCTTGTGCTTCTGCCTCCGGTCTTCCTGAGACGAGAAAGATCGGAGAAGCTTCTTAATGGAGCGTGGCTCCAGGTTGAAATAGGTGAGGCCGGACTCTTTGATGAGATCATCAAGCGTCAGAAGGTTCTGTGCGATGATGGTCTTTCTGGTCGGCCTCTTTCCCATCAGAGCGTAATCCTCCATTTTTCAGCAAGTTCGAGTGCCTGCGGACTGTAGAGGGGAGAAGGATTCTCTTCGTCGTCGCGTGCAACAGCGAGGAGGAGCCATTCCTTTAATATATGTCTCTCGTTCTCATCGAGAATCTTTGTCCTCAGAAGTTCTTCAAGTCTGGAGTCGAGTGTCTTCTTCCTCTTGTCGCTGATTAATGCCGATGTTTCCAGCACTTCCTTCATGTTTCTTGCAGTCCACCACGAGAGGGAGAGCATCTCCTCCGAGTCCGAGCCGTAGATATGTCTGATTACTGCCAGTCTGATTTCCAGTTCGGCTCTGCGTCCCGAGGTATTGAAAAGACTTCTCTGCAGGGAACGCTTGAAGTTCCTGTAGAGCATCTCGGAGTACCCGTATTCGAGATAGTAGTGTCCCTTGCTCTCCTCCTTCAGCCTGGTCCTCGTCCTGGCTGAGGGAGTAACAAGACCCTCTTTCTCCTTGATTACGCCGACATATTCAGAGTGGGTCTTGGGGTGAGATCCGGGGACATATTCACTCCAGACACGGTAGAGACAGTAACACGATTTGGCATTCAGCCTCACCGTGTAGCCCTTGGTTTTGTACTTAAGGACCCAGTCGGGCATTTCTGAAACTTTCATAATTATATTATACAATTGGATAATAGATACTGCAACAAAAAAATGAAAAACAGGTGTAAATTCTTTGATTAGACCGATTTTTCATGCGTAACGACTAAAATATGTAAAAGAGGTTTGACACATCAGAAAAAAGACAGTAAATTAAGATTGT
>CAVFVX010000178.1:0-3688 GCA_963626075.1 Acutalibacteraceae bacterium | reverse complement strand
GCTATACTGTCCATAGACTATCAAAGGAGTGTCGGAAATCCCGACGTATTTACATGAACTATCCAACGTTTCTCAAGAAAGTAGACAGAGCTTCCGCTCTGTGTGATTCAGACAGTCTGAGGGCTTTCGTTCACGAAATCGCAAGGACCCTTCCCGAGGAGCACAGGGAGAGATTCCTCTCCGTGCTCGAGAATTACCGTACTTCCACGAAGAAGCAGGAGACTCCCTTCGGAAAGAAGAGCGAAAGTCTGGAGGGGAAAATCGACAGTGTTCTCGAAAAGCTTGAGGAGATACAGAGTGGTGAGAGAGGCATCGAGAGTGAGTACAACGAGGACTGGGATGACTGGTACGGAGACGAGGAGGATCAGTTCAACTACTCGGATCCCGATGATGTCCTGGACGACATCGATGAGGCAGTTGCGCTGCTCAATAAATCCATCGACAGGGAGGAGTACGAAAAGGGCGCCGTCCTTGCCCTGAAGTTATCGCAGCTTGATGTTGCAGTATCCGGAGAGGGGGATGAATCCTCGATGAACGTGACCGATCTGATCTTTCGTGACCTTCTGAAGACGGACAGGGAAACACTCCTGAAGGAAGCTGTGTATCTCGCATACATGGGAAACAGCGGGAAGAAACGCGCGGAGGCCATGGTGACCATCATGGAAAACTTCAACGATTATTCAATCACGCTTGAGAACTTCCTCGCAGAGTCGAAGGACGAGATAGATGTTCCGTCTTTCCTTCCGTCCTGGATTGCCGCCCTTGCCTCGCGTCCGTCCTCTTCTGTCGACAAGCTTCTTGTCGAGGCCTTGCATATGCTTGATGATTCCTCTCTTATTGTAAATACGGCATCGAGGTATGCAGAGACGCATCCCGTCATGTATCTGAGCATCATGAGACAGGGGCTGGGAGATGCATCTCCCGCTTACATGCTCGAGACCGGCCTGAGGGCTATGAAGGAGGTTTCCGGGAGAACCGGGACAAGGAGCGAAATCTGTCTCAGAACCGCTGAATATGCAATTAAGGCGGATAAGAAGGAAGCTGTGCCGGGATGCTGGATCGAGGCGTTCAGAAGCAAGGCGGATGTCGTGAATTACCTCAGACTCAGACTTCTTCTTGACGGCTGGGACAGGTATTCTGCCAGAATCAGAACAGTCTATACTTCCTACTTTGCCCTCGAGAAAGCGTGGAACGATAAACCGACTGCCCTCGTCATGTTCTTCGACATGCGCTTCGATGAAGTCATGGACAGGTACATGAATACAGAGGAAGGCCTCGGCTGGTCTTCCACATTCATGAAGGAAGGAATTGCGCTCTTCCTGATGCTGCTTTCAAAGGGAGCGCAGGGAAGAGGAATGGAGGATATGAGAATCAGGGCATTCAAGGCAGCGGAATTCAAAAGCAGTGACTACTCTCTCGGAACGGGCCTGAAGCCTTCTGGAGAGGATATCGTGATGTTCCTCGACTGCTTCGAGAAGTGGAAGAAGAGTGTCGTCCTCGATGAATCCCGATGCAGTGAGTGGATTCAGAAGATGGAGAAGTGGATCCGGATGCGCACCGATGCTGTGATGAACGGCAGCAAGCGGAACTATTACGGCGAATGCGCTTCCTTCATCGCGGCGCTGGGCGAAGTCGAGGAGTCCCGGGGAAGAAAGGACGGAAAGCAGATAATCCTCGAGGAGTACAGATTCCTGTACTCACGCAGAACCGCCTTCCACAGCGAACTCAGAAGCTACGGCATGAACAGGTGAGGCGCCGGGCCCGCTATATTTAGTCTTTTCCTCACGAAAAGATGAGGACTGTGGAAAAACGAAAATAGTTTTATCTATTCAAGTTAATTCCTTTTATACTAACGAATAATGTATGCGGTTTTTGTCCCGTTTTTGTATCTTGCGTGGTCGAAAGCGCTGAAGTAGAATCGACTCGGATAGGTTGATTCCATAAAGAGAGTGCTCTCTGCCGGAGACTTTCTCCGGCAGTAACTTCCTCTTCATGTGGAAGACAGGAACTTACGATAAGAGGTCCTTATCGGAAAGTCAGGAGGCGAAGAATGAACTACGTTATCGGCGATGTACACGGCAGGTACGACAAGATGCTCAGTGCCCTGGAGGCGGCGGGCTTCGACAGGGAGAAGGATACTCTCTACTCCGTCGGGGACTTCTCCGACAGAGGACCGGATTCAAGAAAGGTAATCGAATATCTGATGGGGCTCGGAGACCGCTTCAGGGCGGTATTCGGCAACCATGACATATGGCTTTATCAGTTTCTGAAGGCCGGCTGCTTCTATACGACAGATGAGGAGTGGGAAAAGCTGAGAGAAGATCACACACTCTCTCACGAATTCATCGGGAAAGGCACAGTTGCGGTGTGGAAAGGCGATGCTATGGATGACGATGTCTTCAGCTGCTGGCTCAATAACGGCGGAAAGGAGACAGTCAGGAGCTTCGAGGGCCTGGGCGCTGACGGAAGAGAGAGGATTCCCGCCCGGCTCGATAAGATGCCGTACCGCCTTGAAACAGACAGATTCATCATACAGCATACCTTCTGTTCTCCCCGGAAGAACTTCTTCCCCGATGGCGATTATTCCGTCGGAATGGGAGAGCTTCTCGAGGAAGGAAGAATCAGAAGGGACTACGACGAGACCTTCTGGGACAGGGAGATGATACGTTACTCGAAGACGGTAAGCGGGAAGAGAGCCTATGAGATGACCGAGGAGATATCTCGAAACATAACCGGGAAGACTCTCATCATCGGGCACACTCCCGTCATCGGATACGACCTTCCCTCCGAACCCGTATACGACAGAGACCTGAACTTCATCCTGATTGACACCGGTTCGTTCGTCGACGACCCGGGGAAGTACTGGGTAAAGGAAGCCGGTGCCGTCACCGTCCTCAACCTCGACACCCTTGACTGGTTCACTTCTTTCGGCAAGCACGGAACCTTTCATCCGGAAAGGCATGGCTGAAGTTTCAAGGAGATAAGCGGAAGATAAAAGTGTGATAAACCGGGAAGGCTACATAATCTTTTGATAGGTATTCCGATTTATGTTATATTCATCTGAGGAGGCACAAAGTGAAAGATATACTTGTAGGAAACGGTTCTTTTGAAACTCTGATAAAAGGGCACTTCTTATATGTCGACAAGACAGCATATCTTTATCAGCTGATCCGAAAGCCCGGTGCCTATTATTTTCTTTCACGCCCGCGACGCTTCGGAAAGTCCCTGACAATCAGAACGCTCGAAGAAATCTTCAAGGGCAACAGGGGGCTTTTCAGAGGACTCTATATAGACGATACGGATTACGACTGGAAAGTATATCCCGTAATTCATATCGACTTCGGCAACATCTCATACATAAATACGGAAAAACTCAGAAACCAGATCAGGAACATTGTCCTCGAATCGGCACTGAGGTACGGCGTGGAAATTCCGCCGGACTATGAATACAACGAGTCTCTGAGATATCTTATCGAAAAACTTGCAGAGCGAGGAGAAGATGTTGTCGTTCTCGTGGATGAATACGACAGGATTATTTCCGACAACATATACAGGGCGGACATAGAAGAGATAAGGAGCGTGCTCAGCGACTTCTATTCGGTTCTGAAAGCCCAGGACAACAACATCAGATTCTGCTTCATCACCGGTGTCACCAAGTTCTCGAAGATGAGCATATTCTCGACGATGA
>CAVFVX010000177.1:0-3709 GCA_963626075.1 Acutalibacteraceae bacterium | reverse complement strand
ATCAATACAATAAGCATAATAGGCAGACACATTTTACGACTTATATCCGTAGGCTCGGAGTATAATCCGGGTCTCTTTTCTCGTATCTGTAAAAACAGAATGTCTCCTGCGGTTTCTCCTTTATGCCATGTTTTCTGCTGAAGATAATATCTTTTTTCAAATACTATATTGCATTGTATAATAGTCTGCGTTATATTGTACCTGTCGATGGGAGGTGCAGATGAACGCACAGTTCAAGAAAGGTGCTCTGGATGTATGTGTGCTGTCTCTTCTTGCAGACGGTGACAAGTACGGCTACGAGCTGACCCAGGCCATTTCGGATACGATGACGATTGCCTCGGGAACGCTCTATCCGATATTGCGGAAACTGAAGGACGAGGATTATGTGACGACATATCTTGTCGACTCGGGTTCCGGTCCCGCAAGGAAGTACTACAGTCTTACGGAGAAGGGCAGGGAAAAGCAGAAGAAAGAAAAGAAGGAGTGGGAGGAGTTCACTCTTGCCATTCAGAAAATCATCAAGGGGGCTGAGAATGAAGAAGCTTGAAATCGGGAGACTCACTGAAATCTACAGAATCGAGGAAATTGAGGAAATAGTCGAAAGATCAAGAGAAAACGAGTACGGAATAGAGGAAAAATACCTCAGGGAGACAAGATGATGACAAAGGATGAATATATGCGGAAACTCCGCTCTGCACTTTCCGGATACAGCGAGAGCGTCAGGGACGAGATAATCTCCGACTACGAGGAGCACTTCGAGGAAGGAAATAGGGCGGGTAAGAGCGACGAGGAGATAATGCGCGACCTCGGGGACATCGACGAGATGACGGCGAATCTCGACGAGGAGAAGGAGACAGAAGATAGAGACGGCGGAATGAAGACGACATCGTCCTCCTCAATGGTTTTCTCTTCTTCCTATTCCTCTGTCGTCATCGATACCCAAGATACCGATATCTCCCTCGAGGAATCTTCTGATTCGTCAGTTCATGTCTCACTTGAGGAGGAGAAGGAAGGCGAACATGAGTACTCCTTCACAGAGGACGGTACAACTCTCCGTCTCAGAGTCGATGGAGCGCCCGAGAAGAGAACGATCTTCTCCAATGTGAAGGCCTTCAGCAGCCTGGGCTTCAACCTTACTGCGGGGCGGAGCACCCTCAGGGTATCACTTCCGGGAAATACAGAAGAGGTGAGAGTCGAATCGAAGTCGGGTGACATCTCCTGCAGTGGTCTCGGAAACGGGATTCTTTCCGCTTCAAGCTGCTCCGGAGATGTGGAGTGCGAGAACATCAGGAGTGATGACGTCACCCTCAGAAGCATGAGTGGCGATGTTTCTCTTTCGTCTTCCTCTTCCCGCAGTGTCGTTCTTGTTTCCACGAGCGGCGATATCGAAATGAAGAAATGCCGCAGTGCCAAAGCCGAACTGAAGTCGACAAGCGGTGACATCTCATTCAGCGGAGAAGCGGAGAACATCGAGGGAAAGACGGACAGCGGTGATGTGGACTGTACTCTCGGTCCGGACTTCAGTGAAGGCTCCCTCATATCCGCTTCCGGTGATATTTCGGTCACTGCGGACGGCGCATCGTTCACGGCGAAGGCAAGAACTCTCTCCGGAAGAATCCGCTTCATGGGAAACAGCGTCAGAGGTGAGAATACATTCCGTACAGGGAATGGAAACGGATGCCTCACTATTGAGAGCATGAGCGGCGACATTTCGATAGACAGATAGCTTCGATTTCCGTCCGGTTTCAGCAGAGCTGAGAACCGACGGAAATGATGAAGGTGTCGGCATTCGGACTATCCCGTATGTTCATTCATGTGCGGGTTTTGACATTCAGATATCTCTGAAGATGCTGAACAAAGGTGGAATCGGATACAGAACAAAGACAGCGAAAAGTAAGGATTTGATTGACTTTTCGCTGTTTTAAACGGTGTTTTAGGTCTATTGACAGCGAAAACTCACATTTTCTACGAGTTTACGCAGTTTTGATGATGTACGTATATTCGTCCCGACATATATGTCAGAGATTATGCCTCACTGAAGAGATCCTTAAGGGTTATCGTGTTACTGAAGACGGAACTGTAGTTGTTGTACTTGAGACCGAAGGTTGTTACCAGCGTGGTGTGGATAGCCATTCTTTTGGGAATGTAGCCCGAGAGAATCACTTCCCGTTCCTTCAGTTTCTCGTAGTAGTTTTTCGTCACCGTGAATTCCGAATTGTAGAATTTGAGTTCACACATATTCATCGTGTTGTCCTTACGTCTGATGAGAAGGTCTATCTGTGTTTCACCGTTGGTCCAGGCTGAGTAGGATGTCGTTACTCCGCTGATTCCCAGTGCTTTCTTTATCTGGGGAATGTGGTTGAAGCAGACGTTTTCGAATGCGAAGCCGCGCCAGGTTACAATTGACTGGGAAGCAACATTTTCCTTCCAGAATTCTTCACTGAGGATTTCCCTGTTTTCAACGAAGTTCAGATAGAATATGCAGAAGGGGTCTATAAGCTTATAATATTTTTCGTTCTTCTTTGCTCCGAAGGGTACATACCTGAGAATGAATGAACTTGCTTCGAGTGTCATGAGATCCTTCGAGAACTGCTCGTTGTCCGTTCTCTGCAGTTCCTTTGCAATCTCCTTGCGCGTATAGCCCATGCTTTTCGTGTTGAGCATCCTTACGATAGCCATGAGCGGCGACGGGTTATTGAATGTGGAGGCAAAAAGCCGCTCGAATTCGAACTTCAGCTTGGCTGTTCTGCTGAAGAAGAGGTTGTCTATGTTCTGTGCGAGGCTCATTCCCTTCGAGAAGTATTCAAGATAGTACGGAATGCCGCCGACAATCATGTAGGCCTGAGTAATGTCGTAGTCGGAAAGCTTCACGAGCTTGAATTCAAGGAATTCCCTGCATTCTTTCAGTGTGAACGGCTCCAGCTTGATTTCATAGGTTACGCGGTTGTACAGTCCGCCGTGATTGTTGATGAGTTTGTTGAGCATCCAGGAAGTGGCACTTCCGCTTACTATCAGAAGCAGGTTGTCCTTCTTGCATCCCCAGTTGTTCCAGAAGCCTCCGAGAGCTGCGATGAAATTCGAACGGGGAGTGTCCATCCAGGGAAGTTCATCGAGAAATACTACAATCCTTTCATTTGTCTTTTTCGCTTCGAGAAACATCTCGAGCATGAAGAATGCTTCAAGCCAGTCCTCGGGAACATGACTTTCCTTCATACCCTGTCTGATGAGCGAGAAATAGAACTGTCTCAGCTGGTCCTTCATGCCCTCGGCGGTATCTGCAAGGCCTGCATGCTCAAATGTAATCCTGCCGGCCAGTGTCTGGCTCACAAGGTAGGTCTTGCCGACTCTTCTTCTTCCATAGATTGCAACAAATTCAGCCTTCGGGCTGTTGTAGAGTTCTTCCAGTTCCTGCCTTTCTTTTTCTCGTCCGATCATATCTGTATTCTATGGTTGGATTGAACTGCGGTCAAGTGAGGAAAATATCGACTTTTCGCTGGTTTGAACGTGTTTTAGGCCTTATCGACAGCGAAAACTCATACTTTTCTCGACTTTTCGCTGTTTTGATGATATCCGCAGGGACGGAATTCCAATCTTCCGAAAGACCCAATCTTTGCATAGAAATATACGCTCTCTAAGCTAAAGCCTCTATTATCCCGTCAATCTCCGACTCCTCAACGCCCAGAGCCTTGCAGACTTCCTTCTGCTTCTT
>CAVFVX010000176.1:0-3716 GCA_963626075.1 Acutalibacteraceae bacterium | reverse complement strand
TTCACGATTGAGAAAAGTGTACGCTCTATGGTTTCAGCTCTGTTGTATGCCGGGACGATGACGGAGAAGAGTGGTGGTGATGATGTATTCCAGGCGGTATTGGTTAGCGCATTCATCTGCTCTTCTTCTCCTTTTTCCCCTGAAATTCTATTACCGTCCTTCTTGAGGTGCAATAAGATACTTCCCCATCTGTCCCGTTTTCATCATGATTTTGAATTGACAGTTATTCTCAATTGTCTAATCATTATAAGTCCGGACGTGAATGAGATGGCGGATAATAAGGTCAATGTCAAGAGAAATATAGCCTACGATACATTTTATCGCATTCTGACGACCGTAACCCCGTTCATCACCGCCCCGTATGTAGCGAGAGTAATCGGAGCCGAAGGCATAGGAATCCAGAGCTACACGCAGTCGATCCAGTCATACTTCGTGATGTTCGCTTCCCTCGGTACCGCCTACTACGGCTCGCGTGAGATAGCACGCCGCGGTGACGATATTTCCGAACGCAGCCGGCTTTTCTGGGAAATCGAACTGATGTGCGTTCTCACGACATCTCTGTGCTTTCTTGTCTATCTCCCGATATGTTTCGTCAGCGAATCATACGGATTTATATACTCCGTTCTCGCTCTCGGCGTCATAGGAGTTGCATTCGATGTCTCCTGGTTCTATGCTGGGCTCGAGAAGTTCAGGTCGATTGTCGCGAGGAATACTGTCGTGAAGATTGTGGAGGTTGTTCTCCTCTTCACTCTCGTGAAGTCTCCCGATGACCTTGTGATATATATAGCGATAGGGATCATATCTGTGTTCATAAGCTATCTGACATACTGGCCGGGACTGAAGAAGCTTGTGGTAAGGGTTCCCCTCTCCAGGCTGAGAATCCGCCGTCACTTCAAGGGAGTATTCATATTTTTTCTCCCGACTGTCGCATCCTCTGTCTATGTGCTTCTCGACAAGCCACTCATCGGGTGGCTCACCGGGGACACGAAGGAAGTCGGGTACTACCAGCAGGCGCAGAAGTTCGTCGATGTTCTGAAGAGTCTCGTATTCACATCCATCAACTACGTCGTCGGCGTGAGGATGTCGTCTCTCTTTGCAGAGGGGAAGCAGGACGAGATAAGGCGGAAGTTCGACTCCTCCCTCAATTACATATTCTTCATGGGCTTCGGCTGTGCCTTCGGACTCGGGGCAATTGCGCGTATTCTCATTCCGGTATTCCTCGGCCCCGGCTACGACGAGGTCGTACCCCTCATATATCTCTTCTGTCCGCTTGTCATAATAATCGGTGTGAGCAACTGTATTGAAATGCAGTATTTCACTCCCTGCGGAAGGAGAGCGGAGAGTATAAGATACCTCGTTGTCGGTGCTGTCACGAACCTGACCCTCAACCTCATCCTCATTCCTCACTTCAAGGCCTTCGGGGCAACGGTTGCGACAGTGATTGCCGAGAGCGTCGTAACCCTCCAGTACATTCTCAACAGTAAGGAGTACGTCACGTTCTCCTCACTCTGGAGAGCGGGATGGAAGAAACTTCTCTCGGGCGCGGTGATGTTCATCGTGGTCTTCTGTATGGGAAAACTTGAGCTCAATGTAATATTGCTGCTCGCACTCCAGATTATCTGTGGTATTCTGATTTACGGAGTGCTTCTGATGGTTCTCAGAGACAGATGGCTTCTTACCCAGATGAGAGAGGTAATTGCCAGAATCGGAAGCAGACTGAAGAAGGGAGAGAAGGCGTGAGAGTTCTTGCAGGCGTTGTCACTTACAACAGGGTTGAACTCCTGAGGGAGTGCATCGAAAGTCTGAAGAAGCAGACTTTTTCCGCCTTCGACATCCTCGTCGTTGACAACGCAAGTACGGACAGTACCCCGGGTTACCTTTCCTCTGTCAGCGGAATAACCGTGAAGACACTCGAGAAGAATCTCGGCGGAGCGGGAGGCTTCAACTTCATCTGCCGCTATGCCGTGGAGAACAGCTACGACTACCTCTGGCTCATGGATGACGATACCATTCCCGATTCCACAGCTCTCGAGGAACTCGTCAAAGCAAAGAACGATCTTAGCGATGATTTCAGCTTTCTCTCGTCATACGTGAAGTGGACTGACGGAAGCGGCTGCGAGATGAATCTGAATCTCATATCATACGACTACAGGCTCGAGCCGCTCTCTCTGTTGAAGAAGGGCGTCCTCGCTCTCAGCGGGGCGAGCTTCGTTTCCTTCTTCACGAAGGTGGAGCTCATAAGAAAGGTCGGACTCCCGATAAAGGAATTCTTCATCTGGGGTGATGACTGCGAGTTCTCGCTGAGGCTCCTCGGGGAGAACATGGGCTATCTTATCCTGAACAGCACTGTGGTGCACAAGATGAAGGACAACCATGCTCCGAACATAAAGACCGATCTCGAGAGCCGTGTCTCAAGATACTTCTACTACTTCAGGAACAACATCTACATAAACAGGAAGCACAGGGGTTTCAAGACGACGCTTGCCTTCACGCTTGAGGCGGTCGCCATTGCCTTCGGCCTCCTGTTCAGGGGAAAGTTCAGACGTTCCCGTATTGCCTTCAAAGGCATTCTCCACGGCCTCTTCTTCAATCCTCATGTCGAGAAGACAGGCTGAGGTAGAATTTCTCCATCTTCGCCGCACTCTCTCTGATGTCGTAGCCTTTCTCTCTGACGGCGAGGTACTGCCTTTCTCTGCTGATTTTCTGATTCTCGAGTGCATTCTCGACTGCTCCGGCCCATTCGCTGTCGGGGGAGGAAAGAGGCGTCCTCCTGACGAGAGCGGGTATGAGGTCCACTTCCTGAGGAATATTGGAGGAGAATATACACGGAAGCCCCTCGGCCTCCGCTTCGACGAGGACGATTCCGAGTCCCTCGAAGAGAGACGGAAAGAGGAAGATGTCCGATGCTGCAAGGAGAGAGGGTACATCGCTTCTCTCTCCTATGAAGATGACGCTGCCCTCGACTCCTCTGTTCCCGGCTTCTTTCTTCAGCTCCTCTTCAAGCGGTCCCGTTCCGACTATCATGAGAACTGAATCCGGATGGTTCCCCCGGAAGAGGGCGAATATGTCGATGAGCCTCTTCTGGTTCTTCTGCTCGACCATTCTTCCTATGTTCGTTATGAGAACGGTGGCGGAAGAAAGACCGAGTTCCCTTCTTTTCCCGTTTCTCTCATCTTCACTGAATCTGTATTTCTCGGTATCTATTCCGTTGTTGAGGACAGTGTAGTCCGCTTTCCCTCTGTAGAGCCATTCTCCGGCAGCCCGGGAACACGCAAAGCGGTAATCGGAGACCTTATAGAGATTCCGTCTGAAGAAGAATCTGATGTAGTCTGAAAGGTGCTTCGAGCTCTCAGCAATATGACTGTGGGCTATTGTGATGCGGCCGAGCTTCTTCGCAACCCTGAATGTCTTTGCGGCGGAATCCATGAGATGGTCGTGGATTATCCTGTACTCGGGATGAGACATGAGGAATTTCGTCAGCTCACGGTCATACGAAATCCTGTTGTAGCCGAGGAAACGCGGAATATGATGAATCCTTCCGCCGAGGCTTTCGATTTCGTCCTCGTATGCCGTTCTTCCGGGATTATGAAGAAGAAAGTCGAACTGGACCTTTGTCCTGTCGATGTTCCTGTATATGTTCATGATGAGCGTTTCGGCACCGCCTCTGTCCATGCCGTAGCTTATCTGGAGTATGCGTATGGGGAAATCGGTCAAAG
>CAVFVX010000175.1:0-3728 GCA_963626075.1 Acutalibacteraceae bacterium | reverse complement strand
TCTTCAGGAGAACTATCTGTTCTTCTGTAGGGTATACTCTATGCCTGTCCCGTCTCTTTACTATCGTCATAATTTATTATAGCATAGATGAATGATACAAGATAGACTCAAGGTCGCCGTTTTATGATATTCTCTCGATTTTTTACAATAGCCGTCATATTCCCGCAATATACGACTTCACTCTCCGCCGTCATTAAACTTTTTCTGCCTACGCTATTGACCGCAGCAAGCCGCGGGGTATTGAACCCTCAACTCCGAAGGCTGCACGTTTCGCCTTCTACGTCGAATCAACCGTACTCTCATCCATCTTTTCGATTGAGGAAAGAGTCCGGGAAAGATACATTGCCGGAGCGAACATGAATCCGCCCTTCGAGATATTCTGAGTACGTATCTTCCCGGCAAAGTCGTAGAGACCGCCGAATATGAAGGCGTGAATCTGCTGCAGCCCCTTTACAGTGCCTACCTCTATGCTGTCGGCAAAGCCGCTCTCGAAAAGCTCACGGGCCTTCTGTCTGCTCTTCTCGTCGACGGATGTCTCCATGTTCTTCAGCCACTTTTCAAAGACCTGCGATTTTCTGCTGCGGACAAGCGCAATCACGACATTGAGAGAGTCCTCACTGACGACATCGGTATTGTAGAACTTTCCGTCATCAGCCTTCATCTTCAGTTGTTTGCAAAGTGCAATCAACTGAGGATTTCTTCTCTTGACAGTGGCCCAGTAGACTCTCGGATTACGGCTTTCCGTCAGTGCCGATATGATGTCTACAGCGCAGAACCACCATGCCGAGTCTTCATCATTCCAGACAGCCCTGACGGGTACATCTTCGAAAAAACGGATTGATGTCTTACGTGCCACAGCTTCCTCCCTCAAAAGATTACGATTCCGTAACCCAGGATACCTACAGTTAATTATACAGCATCTCAGTTGTTTGCAAAACGCAAACAACTGAATTGATGCTGACATTTTCCTCTCCCGCAATTAAACTCAGCTTATGTCATATTCAGTCGATTCCTCGCCCTCAGTCTTTTCATCCCTCTCGCCGACGAGTCTCACGGCGCGCGAGGAGATATTCACCTTCATCAACCACACACAGAAGAAGGCCGTCATATTCGACTTCGAACGCCGCAGGGTAAACTCGAGGTGCATCGTCAGAGTGATAGACTACAGCACGAGGACAGTGAGCGAGAAGCGCTCCCGAACCCTCAGATTCAACATAAAGTCCACATTTGCCGACAAGCCCTTCAGTAACGAAGGCATAACCTTCACGGGCGGAGGCTTCACCGCGTCTGCCGTGACGAAGGACAATACCACGAGGATCATCGCAGCCCTCCCAGAGATGGAACTCCCCGGAGGAACACATGGCTTCAAGGCACAGCTTTCGTTCACCCTGAATCCGGAAAAGGCTTCCTTCAACCAGCTCTACACGAAGGGACGCTTCACGGAGGCCGTACACTCCTCCTTTTCTCCCTCGGCATCGGGAACGCTCATAATCGGAGGAAGAAAGATTCAGATAAAGCCCGAAGAGCACACAGCCGAGCGTGTCTGGAAGACCACGACCTTCCCGATAAAGCGTGACTACTACTCCTCGTACTGTTACGGCCGTAAGGAGAAACCCTTCTCCTTCACGCTCTCCGTGGAGGAGAGGAAGTGCATAGCACTCATCGACGACGCTCTCTCCTTCTACGACGGAATAGAGATGAAGAAGGAGAGCGAAGACGAATACACATTCACGGACGGGAAGAAGATAAACATACACTTCTCGGTATTCGCCGTGGTAAGGGAGAAGACGGGTCCCTTCAGGGAGAACAGGACACTCAAGTACGGAGTGTTCGGGGGGAATATAAGGGAATTCGAGTTCAGCGAGAGCTTCGGCTGCATTGAGGTCTAGACCCTTTTCTGATAGACTCGTCGGGTTGGAAAAGAATAACGAGATGAGTGAAGAAATTACGAAAAGAACATTCAAGGACCTCGGACTTACGGAGAAGACACTTGAGGCCGTAGAGAAGAAGGGCTTCGAGGAGCCTACAGACATACAGGCACTCTGCATCCCCCTCCTCCTGGAGGAAGGAACAGAGGTCATCGGCCAGGCCGAGACGGGAACGGGAAAGACGGCGGCCTTCGCACTCCCTATCCTCGAGACAGTAAAGGAAGACGAAAAATACGTCCAGGCGTTAATACTCACCCCGACAAGGGAGCTTGCCCTCCAGGTTGCCGAGGAGATCAACTCCCTTAAGGGGGAGAGGAATATCGAGTGCGTACCCATCTACGGCGGAGCCGGGATGGAGAACCAGATACGAAAGCTCAAAAAAGGCGTACAGATAGTAGTCGGAACACCGGGGAGAATACTCGACCACATAAAGAGGAAGACACTGGATCTGTCATCTCTTACCTTCATGGTACTCGACGAAGCCGACGAGATGCTTGACATGGGCTTCATTGAGGATATAGAGGAAGTACTCAAGAACGTAACCGAAGAGAAGAGAATGCTCATGTTCTCGGCAACGATTCCTCCCCAGATACAGTCCCTTGCTTCATCATTCATGAAGAATCCCCAGATAGTACGTACCCAGAAGAGACAGGAAGCCACCAGGAACGCCGACCAGATTTACTACGAAGTAAGGGAAGCGGACAAAATCGAAGCCCTCACGAGGATAATCGACCGCGACAGCTCCTTCTACGGCGTTGTCTTCTGCCGCACGAAGAACCAGTGCGACGAAGTGGGACACACGCTCCAGGCGAGAGGCTACGACGCCGAAGCCCTTCACGGAGACCTCTCGCAGCGCGAGCGTGAGATAATCCTGAGGAAGATGAGGGAGAAGACAATCCGCATCCTCGTCGCAACCGATGTAGCGGCACGTGGATTAGATATCCAGGACCTCACGCACGTAATCAACTACTCCCTTCCCCACGACGCGGAAATCTACATCCACAGAGTCGGAAGAACGGGAAGAGCGGGAAAGGAAGGTACGGCAATAACCTTCATTACCCCGTCGGAGGCAAAGCGCTTCTCGTACATAAAGAAGGCAAGCAAGGCGGAAATCAGACGCGAGGAGATTCCGTCGCCCAGGGAAGTCGTCGAGAGCAAAAAGGAAAAGATAACAGCAGAGCTCGAGAGCGCCCTCACGGAGGAAGCTAACGACGACTACAGGGCCCTCGCCTACCGTCTCCTCGACGGAAGGGAAAGCATAGACGTACTCGCGTCGCTGCTCCATCATTTCTACCAGAGTTCACTCGACGAAAGCCAGTACAGGGACATAGAGCCCAAGCGTAAGAAGGAAACAGATAAGAAGAGAAAGGACAGGGAGCGCCCCTACGACAGGATAAAGACACCCAGCCTCGACGAGAAGGGAATAACGCGCCTCTTCATAGCCCGCGGAAAGAACGACGGCATGACGAAGAAGGACCTTGTTGACATAATCTACGAGCAGACGGGGGTTAGGGACAGAGATCTCAGGGACATATCCGTCATGGACGACTACTCCTTCATCAACGCCCCATACGACACAGCAGAGCACATTCTCGACGTCTTCAAGGACAAGAAGTACGACGGCAGGTCAATCATATCCAAAGCAAAGGCCCCGCGCTCAACAACCCGCAACCAAGAAGACAAAACAACAAAAACAAAAGAAAAGACAAAGAAGAAGCGCCCTTCCAACGACGAGAAGAAGCAGCACAGACAAGAGCGAAACTACAGCAAGGAAGAGGAAGAATACCTCGAGTGGGAACG
>CAVFVX010000174.1:0-3732 GCA_963626075.1 Acutalibacteraceae bacterium | reverse complement strand
CCGTTTCGCTTATACTTTCCCTATGAACGGTTTTGAGAAGTTTTATGAAATGTATAAATCCGAACCCGAAGGCGTCTCCTTCTGTCCGTACAGACTCAGTCCCCTCGGGGCTCACATAGATCATCAGAAGGGAGTCGTCACCGGGTGGGCGATTGACAGGGGAATAAGGTTCTATTACGGAGCAAAACACAACGGAGTCGTCGAGCTCACGTCTCTCTCCTTCGAGAAGCGTGCGCAGTTCGTCGTCTCGTCCGTCCCCGACGGGAAGGAGGGTGACTGGGCTGACTATCTCAGGGGTGTCACGAAGATACTCGGGGAGAAGTACAGTCTCAGGTACGGGATAAAGGGCGTGATCGAGGGCTCGCTTCCGATCGGAGGACTCTCCTCGTCCGCTGCTGTCACGATAGCTTACCTGACGGCGCTCTCAAAACTGAACTCGATTGACCTCACGGATTGGGAGATTATCAGAATCGCCCGGAGAGCGGAGAACGAGTACGTTGGAGTGAACTGCGGTCTTCTCGATCAGGGAACGGAGGTTCTCTCGAAGAGAAACTCCCTCTTTGTCCTCGATACCCTTTCTTCAACCTATGAGAACCTTACGATGCCCGTATCGATGAAGCCGTTCTCTCTCATCATATTCTTCTCGGGGCTCGAGAGGGCTCTCAAGAGCAGCAACAGCTACAACCTGAGGCAGGACGAGTGCAAGGCTGCGTCCTACGCCCTCAAGGGCTGGGCGGGACTCGAGTACGGCTCTTTCAGGGACTCGTTCCTGAGAGACGTTCCGAAGGAGGTATATGACGAATACGGAAGCGCTCTTCCTCCTCTCTGGAGAAGACGCGCCGAACACTACTACAGCGAGATGGAAAGAGTAAGGAAGGGCACGGAGTGCTGGAAGAAGGGAGACATAGACGGCTTCGGAAGCCTTGTCTTCGAGAGCGGGGAGTCGAGTATAAGAAACTACGAGTGCGGCTCGGACGAACTCGTGTCGCTCTATACGATTCTCACGAAGACGAAGGGCGTCATCGGCTCCAGGTTTTCCGGTGCGGGCTTCAAGGGCTTCGTGATGGCGATAGTGGAGAAGGGAATGGAAGACGAGGTTATGAAGAAGGTGGAAAGAGAATATCTTAAGATCTATCCCGGTCTGACGGGGAAGTACGCTTCCTTTGTAACTGAAATCAGTGACGGAGTCGGAGAAGGGAGGAGAAGGTAATGGTTTCCATCATACTTGCCGCAGGGTACGCAACGAGAATGTATCCTCTGACGCTGAACTTTCCAAAGCCTCTTCTTCCCGTCGGCGGGAAGAGCATCATCGACTGGCTTTCGGATGACATTTCATCCTGCGGGATAGAGAGAATCCATGTCGTGACGAATCACAGGTTCTATCAGATGCTCCTTGACTGGAGCCGGAAGAAGACGAACATAACAGTTCTCGATGACGGCACAGACACGAATGACACGAGGCTCGGTGCCCTGAGAGATATAGAGTACGTGATTGAAAAGGAGAAAATCGATGACGACATCCTCGTCCTCGCGGGCGACAACGTACTTGATTTCTCCTTCTCGTCATTCATATCCTACTTCAGACGGAAGGGTACAAGCTGTGTCATGAGACACTACGAGAGCGACGTTGAGAAGCTGAGGAAGACGGGTGTCTGCACGATTGACGGGAATGACAGAATCACGTCGATGGAGGAGAAACCGCAGGAGCCTGAATCCAACTGGGCTGTTCCTCCCTTCTATATATATAAGAGAGAGGACCTTCCTCTCCTCAAGAAAGCGATATCGGACGGAATAAGCACCGATGCTCCCGGGTCGTTTGTCACTTACCTCTCTTCTCACAGCACGGTTTCTGCATTCGAGATGCCCGGGCGCCGCTATGACGTCGGGTCCATTCCGGGCTACGAGAAGATAAAGACGGAATACAGGGGGATTGAGATAAGGTGAGATTCATCGCTAATGTTGTCTGGCTCCTCTGCGGGGGACTTGTCGCCGGAGTGCTCTGGACTGCCTTCGGCCTCCTCTGGTGCGTTACCATCATAGGTTTCCCCGTAGGGCTCCAGTGCTTCAAGTTCGCCGAGATTACATTACTGCCATTCAGCAAGGATGTGGATTACAGCCGGGGCGGAGCCGTGAACTTCATTCTCAACATACTCTGGTTTGCCTTTACGGGACTCGAGATGGCTCTCGTCAATGCTGCAATCGGACTTATCTTATGCTGTACGGTTATCGGAATACCGTGGGGCAGGCAGTTCTTCAAGCTTGCGCGTCTATCTCTCACTCCGTTCGGTGCCGATGTCTACGTCCATTCCTGAGACAAAAAAACCGGAGGTTTCCCTCCAGTTCTGGTGAGCATCTCGCCACATCGCAGGATTAGCCCTCGACCGGAAAAAATTCCAGCCAGGCCGTTTACATGATGATTTGAATCAGAAAATGGAGGTTTTATCAATTATTGCAGTCGAGAATATCTGCAGATTGATAAAACCGGTGCAAATTCCTGATTTCAATGATGACAAATAAAAAAACATATATTAGGATTACCAAACCACGTGGGATATCAGATATGTCCTACACGCATTGATAATTGCTGCTAACAATTATTCAATGCGTTTTTTTTGTTTTCAATAAATGTCAATATCATCGTCGGGAACTGATTCAAGCATGTCGATAACCTTTATTCCGTAACGCTCAATTTTACAAAGTTCATCAAAGGTATCAACATCTGTTATTTCTTTATAGAATTCGCAGAATGAGATAACTGGTTTTCCATTTGACTCATAATAGGTAATTGAAAATCTTTTCCCTGAAAAATTGAACTCAATCTCTCTACCGTGTTCAACTAAATCTTTTAATTTTTGTCTCGTCATTTATTTATTTCCTCGCCATTACTTCTGTTTATCTTTCCATCATCCCATCTGATAGTATGTTGATGAGGTACAATAGGGTGAGACTTACTGTTACCATGATCGGTGTAATCTATATCAAGGTATGCTCTTCCATCTTTGTCATAGTATCGTTCCGAGAGTTTATTTCCTTTTTTGTCATACTTTATCCTTACTGAGTTCGGTTCAGATGTTTCTGGAACAGAGTGTTCTTGAGTTACTGTTATTGTCGTCACTATTTCGACATCCATTGAAAAAGCAGAATTATATCCGCTGAAAGATGTGTCATTTCCCTTCATTTTTTCACACCTCCCTTTCTTTCTCTGTAACGCCTTGTCATGAAGGCGTCATATTGGAAAATCGGTATTCCGGCTTCTTCTGCTGCTATAAAAACATTTTTACCTGCTGGTCCATAAACAACAATACCTTTTGGAGAGAGGGTTTCCACGATGAGTGAGACCTGTTTCTGGAAGATTTTTCTGTTGCTTAATTCATGTGTAAAGCCATTAGTTCCGACAGCAATCAGTGTATTTGGTGGATACGCATTCAGAGAATCAATTGAACAATCATCACCAATACGTACGTTAGGAATTACAGGTATTCCTAGTCTACCGTAATAGTAAGTGATTGCAAGGTTGTCAAAAATCTGACTCTTCTGAACAACAGGCGGCATGTTATCAAATGGACTTGCATCCATCCCGATAACACATTCGTATTCTTTAACCTCCTCAATGTACTTCTTCGGATTACATTGTAGTGATGAGAAGTACTGGTCTTTGCAGTAAAAAGATATAGCGCACTGCGACTTATCTTTTACTGTACTGTGCTTATCCCATTGGACTATGTTCTTCGG
>CAVFVX010000173.1:0-3739 GCA_963626075.1 Acutalibacteraceae bacterium | reverse complement strand
CTCCCGTGAACTGGAACGGTTCGGGTCAGGACCTGGTGCTCCTCAATGCAGACCCTGAAAATGGCGGCCTCATGGACGGGGAGGGCGACATAGTCGTCCCGTTCCCCGATGACGGCCATCCGACGCTCTGCTCGGAGGTTCTCGACTGCGTAGGTGATAACCGTGAGGAAATCGTTGTGTGGGACAGAAAGAAGATGTATATCTATACCCAGGACAGACCGATGGAGGAGAGAGACATGATCTATGCTCCCGAGAAATATCCTGACTACAATGCTTCGAATTACAGAGGAGAGTACTCGTTCCCCAGATGGAAGAAAAAGTGAAATCAGTTCTGTGTCTCGGTGATTCCAATACCTGGGGAGTCAATCCGGAGAACAATGAGAGATTCGACAGATACACAAGGTGGCCCGGACGCCTCCAGCTTCTCCTCGGTGACGACTATTACGTCATCGAGGAGGGATATAACGGCCGTACCACCTGCTTCTCGGATGCATCCGATCCCTGCCGCAGTGCCGTCAGTGTCCTTGATATGATTCTCAAGACTCACATGCCTCTCGACCTTGTGATAATCATGCTCGGTACCAATGACTTCAAGACCCAGTTCTCGATGACTGCGAAGGTTTCCGGATACGGAATCAAGAAGGTGGTCGACAGAATCAGAAGATACTGCAGGGCAGAGAACAAGACCTGCCCTAAAATTCTTATAGTCTCCCCGATTATGATGGGTGATAAGATAGGAGAGAGCAGATTCTGGGAATATGATGAGAGATCAAGGTTAGAACTTGAGAAGGTACCCTCTGTCTACAGGGAAGTTGCCTCTCTGACGGACTGCGGCTTCTTCGATGCTTCCACTGTTGCCGTCCCCGGTCCTGACCAGCTTCATATGACAAAGGAAAGCCACGAGTATCTTGGTGAGAGTCTCTTCAAGGTTGTGAAGAAAATGCTCGGCTGAATTTCAGCATCATAAAGACATCCCGGATTTCTCCGGGATGATTTCATAGTATGACGGGCAGGACATAATCCGAGGTGAAAGTCCTCAAGGGGCGTAGCTGCTAGCGAACCCATAAAGCGACTTGCAAGTTTCAAACCGCGAGGTTTGGGAGAGAAGAAGCAATAGCGAAATCTGCGGCCTAACGAACAGGAAGCCGTAAGGTGTCCAATATAAGGCGTTATAGGTGGTCAAGGTGGCTATAGGCACCGAAAGCCGAATGAGCAGTCGTAACCCTATGGCGTAAATTGGTACGGAAGCAGAGAAGGATTATTGAGCTTATCCCGTGAGGTCTCCATAGCACACGAGGTTGCAACATCACTGGTGACTGTGTAGTAACAACGAATATGGAGAAGTCAGCAGAGGGCATAGTAGCGAAAGCGAAGGCCCGAACAGTTTTAGAGTCGTCGACGAATGGTATGTTCCGTTCTGTGAGTCTGACGGTGGTACGGGTGGAGCGTATCTTCGCCTAGGGCCGCACAAACTTAGGATATTGGAACGGAAGCGGAATAGGAGGAGACGAGAGTGTCACGCTTATTGGAAGATATACTCTCAATTACCAACATGAACATCGCCAAGCAGAAAGTTCGAGCGAACAAGGGCTCTGCAGGGGTAGACGGTGTGACGGTGGATGAGATTGACGAGTATATGTCGCAACACGAAGAAAGAATCAAGGAACAGATACGGTCTAGAATATACAGGCCTCAACCTGTTCTGCGAGTCGAAATCCCCAAACCCAACGGAGGAGTCAGAAAGCTTGGAATACCCACTGTATGTGACAGGATAATCCAACAGGCTGTTGCCGAGAAGCTGACACCCATATTCGACCCTCTATTCAGTTCCCACAGCTACGGCTTCCGGCCGGGCAGAAGTGCACATCAGGCGATACTGGAATTATGTGGATACCTCAATGAGGGATACACGTGGATAGTAGACCTTGACCTCGAAAAGTTCTTCGACAATATTCCGCAGGACAGACTCATGAGTCTTGTCGGCAGGGTTATTCATGACGGCGATACGGAATCTTTGATAAGGAAATACCTTAAAGCCGGAGTTATAAACGATGGAACTTTCGAGAAAACAGAAGTCGGTGTGACGCAGGGAGGCGGGTTGTCGCCTTTACTTGCGAACATAACACTCGATGAATTGGACAAGGAATTGGAGAAGAGAGGACTGCGCTTTGTACGCTATGCAGACGACTGCGTCATCGCAACAGGCAGCGAAGCAAGTGCCAAGAGAGTAATGGAGTCTATAACACGCTTCATCGAAAGCAAACTCGGACTGAAAGTCAATGCAGAAAAGTCTCATGTATGTAAGCCCAATCAACTCAAATACTTAGGCTACAGTTTCTACTTTGAAAACAGAAAGAACAAATGGTTACCCAAGCCGCATGATAAGTCCGTTGAAAAATTCAAAACCAAGCTGAAAGAGCTATGCCGTCGAAATTGGAGCATAAGCATTGATGACAGATTTGAGAAGCTCAATGAAGTCATACGGGGTTGGATAAATTATTTCAAACTCGGCATAATGCGGAAAAAGATGGAAGAAGTCGACTCTCATTTAAGGTCGATGATAAGAGTCGTTATTTGGAAACAATGGAAAGTTCCGTCCAAAAGACAATGGGGTTTACAGAAGCTTGGCATAAACAAAGGATTGGCAAGGGTCACTTCGTACATTGGAGACAGATACCAGTTCGTCGTATTGAAGACGTGCGTGAATAAAGCTATCTCCAAGGAAATTCTGAAAAGACGGGGACTAATTTCCTGTGTAGATTACTATATGGAGAAAAGCCACTACGGGACACTATTTCAAAATTGAACCGCGTAGTGCCGACCGGCATGCTATGTGGTGTGAGAGGAGGGGAAAACCCCTCCTACTCGATTTGAGGTTACTGTGTTTTACGACGAAGGACTTAATTTCGAATGCCAGATGTGCTCCTACTGCTGCTCGGTCGAGCCGGGCTACGTCTTCCTGTCGGAGAACGATATAGAGAGATTTTCGAAATATTTCTCACTCGACAGGGAAACATTCATAAAGCAGTACTGCAGACTCGTTGACTACGGCACACATTATCTTGTGTCGCTGACGGAGAGGAAGAACTACGACTGCGAGTTCCTCTCCGATAAGGGCTGCACGGTCTACGAGGCACGCCCGGAGCAGTGCCGTACATATCCCTTCTGGAAGAGCATCGTGGAGTCCAGGGAGAAGTGGGACGAGGAAGCCGGATACTGCAGAGGGATAAACAGAGGCCGCAAGATAACGAAGAAGGAGATCGAGGAGCGCCTCAGAAAGGGGATGGAGAATCCTCCGGCATTCATACTCAAGAAACCAAAGCTCAAATAAATAAAGTTTTTCTTTCCCTTTCGGGACGTTTCTGTTTATATTTGATAATGGAGTAGACTGTTGCCAAGGTTTTCAGATAACACTATTGAACAGATCAGACGCCGTCTGAGCATATCAGAGGTGATGGAGAACTATGCCCATATAGAGCTCAAGGGAGGCTCTAAGTGGGTGAAGTGTCCGTTCCACGGCGGCGGCAACGAAAAGACCGCGTCTTGCAAGATCGACGACGAAAGGGGCACATTCTACTGTTTCGGATGCCACGAAAGCGGCGACATATTCTCGCTTGTCATGAAGAAGGAGGGACTGGACTTCTCGTCTGCAGTCGAGACCCTCGCTAAGAGAGCGGGTGTTGAACTCGAAATATCGGGTTCTCAGGACCCCGGAGCGAAGAAGAGAAGAGACGAGAGG
>CAVFVX010000172.1:0-3827 GCA_963626075.1 Acutalibacteraceae bacterium | reverse complement strand
GGTATGAGTCGTTACCTCCTCATACCCCGGGGCTTGCCCTGTGGGTTGTTGATTGGACTTCAGGGTCTTTCCCTTCATTGAAGACAGAATATCTTTCATCTCATCTTTTATGGTCAAATCTACCATTGTCCCTCCCCGGAAATCCACCATTCGGCTTCTTACAGAAATATGTAATCTCTTGTAATCCTCAGAGGAATCACTCCGTTATAGTCATCGGTGAATTCTTTCTTCACATCCTTCAGTGTCCAGAACAGATTGATTCTGCTGCCTTCATTGAAGTAAATGCCGAGTCCCCATCTGGAAAAGGAATACACCGTTTCACCTGTTCTGATTACAATCCCCGTATCCGAAACAATCTCTTCTCCCCTGTTCGTCTTTATCGTATCCCTGACAAGTATCACTTCAGATATCCTTTCATCCTTCAGAAACCGTACGGGATTCCATCCCTTCAGATAAGTATGTTCGGAGTCAGTCTTCCTGATAACGAAACAGTTTTCCTCCTCTTCAATAGGATGGTCGCCGCCCAGTGGCCACTTGATCAGCGTATAATCAACATATATCTCAACAGAGTATCGACCGAGATTCAGACGGACAAACTCAGTGAATTCCTTACTGCCGAACCTGTAATCTCCTTCAATGAACTTCAGCAGCCTTCCCTTCATTGAGGACAGAATATCTTTCATTTCATCATTTATGGTCAAATCTACCATTGCTAATCCCCGTAAGTTCAATGGCCGTGTAGTTCACAGGAATATGAAATCCCTTCTGACTTCCAGCGGCTTCACACCGCAGTAATCGTCAGTGTACTGTTCCGTTACATCAGCGACAGACAGAGGCATATCGATTCTGTCAGACTCGTTCAAGCATATTTTTATCCAGGTTCTGGAAATCGAGTAGACCTTTTCATTTGTCCTGATGACAATCCCCGAGTCCGAGACAATCTCATCTCCTCTATTCGTCTTTATCGTATCCCTGACAAGAACCACTTCAGATATCTTTTCATCCTTAAGGAACTGAGTTATCTTCCATCCTTCCGGATAGTTGCGCTCGTCCAAATCAAACTTCTGAATGACAAAGCAGTTCTCTTCGTCATCCACCGGACCGTCTGCTTCCCACATCCATTTGACCGCAACATAGTCAACACATAATTCGACGGCATACTGTCCGAGATTTAAACGTAATATACAAGTAAATTCGTTACGGTCAAACCAATAATCTCCCTCGAATGACTTCAGTGTCTTTCCCTTCATTGAGGACAATATGTCTTTCATTTCGTCATTTATAGTCAAATCTACCATTGTCTACCTCTTTATGAAGTGAATCTTGCGAATTGCTCTTTCCAGATTGAATCTTATCTCTACAGCCGGACAGCCTTCCGATTTTGGATAAGGTCGGAAAATTGTCTCTGTCTTATCTCCCAGACTAGAATGGATTCCATGATGATTCGGAAGATAGTTCGTCGCCCCGCCGTCACTGATCTTCGAGTAGAAATCCATTGCCGAGTTCATCGGATCATCAGCCTCCACAGTCCACACCTTCTGCCCCGAACGCTTCCCGAAAAAGCCCTGTCCGTTCAGCTCATAATCCCGGGAAGTCCTCACCAGATTCCGCTGATAGGTGCTATCCGCATCAGGAGGCCTCGCGACCATATCGTCACAGAACTTCATGACCCTGTCGTCACTGCCGTATTCGACTGTGTGGGTGTCGACAGAATATGAGGTAGCACACTCCGAAAGAACAATGCAGTCATCTCTCGTCTCTTGAGTGTAGAAGTATGTTTTCTCGTACTTCGTGCTTATTCCGGAGCCCAATGATTATTCCTCTGTCATCTAATTCACTTCACTGTAATCATATGCTGCTATTCACGTTTCCTGTATTTTCTTATACCATGCCGCCAGCGGGAAGTAAAGCTCTGTACCTCAACAGAATGTATGAATCCGGATACTGTTTTCTTTCCTCCTCCCGGTCTGCGCCCTCAGACTTATTCCGGGTCAGCACTGCCCGAGCCGGATGTACTTTGCATACGAGTACGGAATAATCTCCCCCTGCGAGGTCGAAAGGTATCCCTTCTCCCTGTGCGAGTATGCTGATATCTCGGACGAACCGAAATCTCTGAAGTACATGTATATCTTCTCCAGCACAGCAAGTTCCTCCGGCGACAACGCTCCTTCCGGCATAGTGGATTCAGGTATTACCTGATGCCTTTCATAACCGCTGTCAGAAACAATCTCAATCTGTATTACATGATCGGCAGACATCATTCCCAGAAGAAGCTCGAAGTTTTCCGGAACCGGTCCGTATGGCAGGTGTACATATCTCAACCCGGATATGGATATCCCGTTCTCCCTGTAGAAAACCATGTCTGAATAGTTGAGAAGCTTCATCAGCTTCGTCTTCAACAAGCCGGGACCTTTCAGAGAGAAAAAAAGAACCATGGCGCATACCTTATCATAGTCAAATTCACGGAAGCCGTTTTCTTCGGAAGGAAGCCCCGAAAAGAAAAAGTCAAGCAATCTTCTTTCCTTCCGGGATTCCGTATTCCGTTCCAGCCTGTCGACAGTTTCAAGAAGCTTCTGTTTCTGCTTTTCTTCGAGCGGTACTTCATTCTCCGAGAGATAAGTCCTCATATTCTCCGGCTGACGGAGAAAAAGGAGCAGACTGTTGTGAGCCTTGTCCTGTATGGAGCCGTTCTCGTACCTGAATATGGTCTTGTCCCCCCAGTTCAACAGACGGGCAAAGCTTCTCTGACTGAGTCCGTACTGCTCTCTTATGGCTTTGATTTCCTCAGGAAGAAGCAGCTTATGTCTCCTGCGGTATTCGTTGTAGACTCTGACAAGTGTTCCGGAATCAAGCTCTTCGGAGAAAAGTTCCTCCCCGCATTCAGCACATACCTTCACCTCTGCGTCAACAGATATATCTTCGCCGTATACGGTGAATGTCTCTGTTCTGGTAACGACTTTGCTTTCAACTTCTTTTCCGCACGCTTCACAGTATTCCAAAAAGTTTTCCTCCTTCACTCAACAGTCTTCTCCATCGATATCGAATGTCAAGAATCGCGGTCATATAACCGCATTTTTAACATTCTGTTTTCTTCACATCGTCAGCAAATGCTGAGAGATGGCGGTACTTCAGAGTTAACATTCTCCCTCTCTTTCAGAATCTGATACGCAGATTCTTCCCCTCAGACTGCAGTGTTCTTTTTAAGCAATACGGAATTCTCTGCTTTGAAAATTGAGGTAAACACAATCAACACAAAATCCGTGACAGTTGCCGTTTTCTTTACATTCCGAGTGTCAATCTTATTCAATACCGTGATTTATCCGCCGGATATTTTACAGTCTTTTACATCCGCCCGATACTCCCGGAAGTATAATGAGGAGGAAGATTGAGAGGTGTAATGATGATATCAAACAAGAAGAGACTCAACACCGCCCTGGCTCTGAACCTGCTTATCGTAGTCTTCGACTCCTATGCTCTGTTCATGGCCTTCTTTTCCGACAAGGGCGGTTTCAAATGGCAGTTCCTGCAGTATTTCTGCCACATCGCGAACATTCTGGCTGTACTGTCATCTCTTTATGCGGCTTTCGTGATAATGGCAGAGCGCGAACACCCGAGAGGGGATAAGGCGACATACCCGGCGCGTCTTTCCGCCTTCGTGACGACGACATGTCTCATCTTCTCCTTCCTCATAACCGTCTGCGTTCTCGTTCCCCTCGATTCCTTCGGAAAGGGGCGGCTCTACCTCCTCAGCAGCTACTTCTTCTTCGAACACCTCGTCTGTCCGATTTTAGCCTTCCTCACGATAAGCGTCTTCGGCGACTACCGCA
>CAVFVX010000171.1:0-3829 GCA_963626075.1 Acutalibacteraceae bacterium | reverse complement strand
CATTCGTAGAATGTGCTCGCAATTTAGACGTCCGGCCGACGTAAAAGGCTGAGGACCGGCTCCTCCCTCGACGCAAGCGTCGGGGTTTCCGCCGGAAAGGTTTTAACAATGAATGATGTTTTCGATAAGATAAAAGGAAAGCTGATTGTTTCGTGCCAGGCTCTCCCCAACGAGCCTCTGCATTCATCCTTCATCATGGGAAGAATGGCGAAGGCCGCAAAAGAGGGCGGTGCAAAGGGTATCAGGGCCAACACCCCGGAAGACATTCTCGAAATAAAGAAGAATGTCGACCTCCCGATAATTGCGATAATCAAGCGTGACTACGCAGACAGCGAAATCTACATCACGCCGACGATGAAGGAAATCAGGGAGCTCATGGCGGTAAAGCCCGAGATCATCGCTCTCGACGCAACCGACAGACTCAGACCCGAGGGAAAGACACTGAAGGAATTCTTCCAGGAGATAAAGAAGGAATATCCCGACCAGCTTCTGATGGCTGACTGCTCGACAGTCGAGGAGTGCCTCTATGCTGACGAGCTCGGCTTCGACTTCATCGGTACAACGATGGTCGGCTACACACCCGAGAGCAAGGGCCTCAAGATCGATGCGGACGACTTCAAAATCCTCAGGGACGTCATCAAGGGCGTGAAGCACCGCGTAATCTGCGAAGGCAACATCGACTCTCCCGCAAAGGCGAGAAGGGTACTCGACCTCGGATCCTTTGCTGTTGTCGTGGGCTCGTCAATAACAAGACCCCAGCTCATCACGAAGAAATACACGGAGGCCATTGAAGCCTGAAATGAAATACTTCCTCTCCTTCGACATAGGCGGAACGGCCGTTAAGTACGGCATAATCAACTCTCTCGGCGAAATCCTCGAGTCCTCCCAGTTTCCGACGGAGGCTGAGATGGGACCTGACGTGTGGATGCTGAAGCTTGTGGACAAGGCGGAGGAGTATAAGAAGAAGTACACTCTCTCCGGGCTTCCGGTGTCATCGACGGCGATGATAGACTCCGTAAACGGCAGGGTCTTCTTCTCCCTTCCGCAGGTTCCCCACTACACGGGATTCGAAATCAGGAAGTTTCTCGAGGAGAAGACTTCTCTTCCCGTCGAAGTCGAGAACGACGTGAATTCCGTCGCGATTGCGGAGAGCATCTCCGGCGCGGGAAAGGGCTACGGGAGCGTTCTCTCGATTGCCGTCGGAACGGGAATCGGGGGAGGCTTCACGGAAGGCGGAAAGCTCCTCAGGGGCCACACATTCTCGGCAGCGGAAGTGGGATACATCAAGGTCGACGGCGGAACTCTCGAGAGCATGGGTTCTACCACAGCCCTCGTAAGAAGAGTCGAGAAGATGAAGAACACATCTTCCGGTTCCTACAACGGTCTCAGAGTCGTCCGGGAAGCGGAAGAGGGTGACGGAGACTGTATATCTGCACTCGAAACAATGACCTCGTCAATTGCCGACGGCCTCGTTTCCCTCTCGTATATCCTCAACCCGGCTGTCATCGTACTCGGCGGCGGAATCATGAAGAACGAGAATCTCGTCGACGATATAAGACGGAAATACCGCGCATCCATCAACCCGCTCATCGGAAACGCCACAGACATCGTCAAGGCGAAGTACGACAACGAAGCGGGAATCCTGGGGGCGTATTACCATTTTCTCCAGAAGCATCCGGAGGCTTTAAATTGAAGAAGAGAATACTTGCATTCGGAGACTCGAACACCTGGGGCTACATCCCCGGTACAGCCGAAAGATACGACGAGAACACACGCTGGACGAAGCTTCTCGAGAAGAAGCTCGGAGACGGATACGAAGTCGTCGAGGAGGGCCTTACCGGCCGCACCACCGTCTTCGATACGGGCTTCGACGACCTTTTGAACGGCAAGAAGGCCCTGGGGTATATACTCAAGAGCCAGATGCCGCTTGATGCAGCCGTCGTCATGCTCGGCACGAACGACCTCTGCGACCATCATATGTCGCGCATAGAGCTCGGAATCACGGAGATAGTCCGCATCATAAAGAACGCGAATGCGATAATCCGCACGAAGACTCCCGTCTTCCCGAACGGCGTGAGGATTCTTCTCGTCTCCCCGCTTCCCTACGGAGAGACGACAGCGCTCCCGAAGGAGATGATAGAGGAGAGCAGACTCTACCCCGAAACGATGAAGAGGGTTGCCGAAGCGATGAATGTCGATTTCCTCGACCCGTCACCGTATATCAAACCATCGGAGATAGACGGAATACATTTTCCTCCCGAGAGCCACAGAAAACTATCTGAACTCATTTACGACAGGATAATGGAGACGGGCCTCTGATGACCTTCTTCAACCCCGAAAGTCAGCCCTGGAGAGCCCTCGGTAAGGCCGTGGATTTCGTCGGCCTTTCACTCTGTACGGTATTCATATCTCTCGGAGTCGTCACGCTGGGGCCTGCGCTGACCGCACTCTATACCGCCATCGTCAAGGAATTCCGCTACGGCGACAACACACCCTTCAGAACCTACTTCGAGTCGCTGAAGAAGAACATGAAGCAGGGGATAATCCTCACACTCAGCTGCATTCCAGTCATCGCTCTCATGGTCTTCGGGTACCTCGTGATGAAGGAGAACTCCTCGACACGCACGGGAGCCTTCCTCTTCACCTTCTACTATGTTCTCCTGATAATCCCCGCGGGGACGATGCTCAACATCTTCCCGATGCTCGGCCGTTTCGATATGAGTACCGGAAAAATCATAAAGACATCGTTCACCTTCGTCTTTGCTCATCTTCCATCGACTCTCGTCATGGTGCTGCTTTCAATAGAGCTTACAGTCTGGACCGTTCAGTACTGGTCCCCGGCATTCATAACACCCTCACTCTGGGCGCTCCTCTCGTCGTTCTTTTTAGAGAAGAACTACAAGAAGCACCTCTCTCCTTCCGAGTGCGCCGCACTCGAGGGGATAAGCGAAGAGGAATACCTCGAGAAGGAGAAAGAGAAGAAGGAATTCAGGCGCCGCTTCAGTCGTCGCGGGTAGCGTCCCTTACGATGCCGACGATTGAGGACGCGAGCTCCCTGTGTCCCTTACGCGTGAGGTGCATGCAGTCGACCCTGTTGAATTCGCAGTTCACTGCATTGAAGAATCTCACACCGCTGCGCTCACATACCTTTTCGTAATAGTAAGGAAGCTCCCTGCTCTTTCTGACACAGTCCGGGCCCATCCACTCGACATCGAAGACCTCCTTGAATTCCTCCCTTATCGGGGGCGGACAGATAACCAGGATATTGGGCTTACCGTCTCTCCAGCACTCCGTGTCCTTCGCCTTCTTTATGAGTCTCTCGAGCCCGCATGATATGACAAGAGGAGACGCGTTGAAGCGCTCCTTCGTGTCGTTCGTGCCCAGCATTATGACGAGAAGGTCCACGGGCTCATGACTCATGAGTATGGGATAGATTACACCGAGTGCGTCCATGCCCTCATGAAGCGGGTCTCTGAATACGGTCGTTCTTCCCCCGAGTCCCTCCTCGAGAACGAGGTAGTCCTCCTCACCGAGCTCCTTCTCGAGGAGACGGGTCCATCTTTCCTCTTCGTTGAAGCGGTTCGAGCCGTCGGCGGTGTCGGCGGTATCTGCTGCGTAGCCGTGGGTATTTGAATCTCCAAGACAGACAATGTGCTTTATCATAATGCCTCCGGAGATATTGTACTCCATATTCCCCGTCACGGGGAGGAAAAGAGAAGGGGAAATAGAGCCCGGTATGCTCTTCGTCTTCCAATCGTTTTCTTTTCTACACTTCTAATACACTCTATCACACTCTTTTATATACACCCTGAAATTCATTCACGTTCCA
>CAVFVX010000170.1:0-3903 GCA_963626075.1 Acutalibacteraceae bacterium | reverse complement strand
CTTTACAAGTGGCAGGAAGAGTGTTTGGAGAAATGGAAGGAGAACTCCCACAGAGGGGTAATCGAAGTCACGACGGGAGGCGGCAAGACGATACTCGCCTCGTCGGGAGCAAAGAGGCTGTACGACGAGAAGGAAGGAAAGCTCAGTATCTACGTAGTCGTCCCCCGTATTCCGCTCCTCGCGCAGTGGAGGGACACCCTGCGTCTGGCAGGCCTCGAAGGCGCAGTCATCCAGAACAGGGAGAAACTGATTCCCGCCGAGGTCAGCATATTCACCATCAACAGGGCCCGCGACCGTGTGCCGCTCCTCATCGAGAGCGACATGAAGAACGGGACACCCGTTCTTCTTATCCTTGACGAGTTCCACCACTACGGAAGCAGAGCGAACTACCATCTCTTCGACTTCCGTCATTCCCCGTACTTTAAAGAGGAACTTTACTCCGCACTGGGCCTCAGTGCCACGGCAGAGGTGCCGGCGCTGAAGACACATCTCATTCCCGCAATCGGTCCCCTCTTCTACCGCTACAGACTCGATTCGGCACTTCGCGACAGAGTCGTGAATCCCTTCATACTCTTCAACATCGCGGTAAGGCTGAACGAAGAGGAGCGGGAGGAGTACAACGACCTCTCTGACAGAATCACGAAGGCGGTGCTCACACTGACAACCATGGCACCTTCCGTAATGAATCTCGATATCCCCCTTCGGGACAAGATACAGAAGCTTGTGAATACCCACGACGAGACAGTGAAGAACTGCGCTCTCGCACTGCAGGTGCTCCTTCTCGAGCGGCGTGCACTCATAGCCACCGCGGACAACAGACTCAAGGTCACGCTCGAAATTCTGAAGTGCACACGCCGGAGCGACCGCATACTCATCTTCACCGAGAGAATCGAACAGGTCGATGCGCTCTACCTCAAGCTCTCTCAGCACGGTTACTCCTCCGTCAGATACACAAGTGCAATGGATAAGAGAGAAAAAGAAAGAAATCTCAGTGCCTTCAGAAGCGGCGAGAAGCACATACTCATCGCGTGCAGGGCACTCGACGAGGGACTCGACGTCCCCGACTGCAACGTCGGCATAATGCTCGCGAACACTGCGCAGACACTCCAGAGAATACAGCGTACGGGAAGGATAATCCGCAAGGGAAAGGACAAGCTGCCGTCACTTCTCTACTACGTCTACTGCGAGAACACCGTGGAAGATACGTCACTTCTGGAAAATCCCGGAGACGACATAATCACATCCCCGGCATACCTCAATGAAGAGGAGGAGATATATTCCCCCGACTACTACGAGAGAATCGAACTTCTTCTGGAGAGAACGAGAAAGAAGGCGAAGAAGTCACCGCGGAACCTCATTCCCCTCATACTCTTCGGTGCTGTAAGACCCGAACAGTTCTACACGAAGGAGGACCTCGGAAAGCTTCTCGAGAAAGAAACCGACCCGTTCTTCCGCTCGTACCTCTCCCTCATGATTGTCCTTGCCTCTCTTGTTCCGTACAGTCAGTTCCATCCGGAGGAAGCGGAGATTAATCCTTTTCTGAAGTGAGGCTCAGATTTCGAGATTCTTCGTCGTAAGCCTTACTCCGACGTAGCACTGGAAGTTCGAGAAGAGCCTGCCGTCCTCGTTGCGGTAGTTGATTCTGAGTGAGTATGCTCCGCCGAAGGAGACAGAGAGGCTGTCCCAGACCTTAATCTCATCCTCAGCCTTTATGACGAGTGTATGTTCGACTGTGCCGGTAAGGGAGAGCCTGTTGAGGTCGCTCTCCTTATTGATTCCCTCGAAGGTGTAATTGTCCGGATCGGTTCCCCTTCCCTTCTCACCGTGAGCCATGTAGAAGACAGATGCCTTCACAAGGCGAGTGTCGGGAACACGCCACGAGGCGCCGAAGGAGACGACGAGGCAGTCGCCGCCGTAGAGATAAGTCGAGTACCCGATATCATCATAGTCAGATTCGGTACGTTTGTAGCCCGTGAGGAAATCCTGGGAATAACACCCTGTGTTCAGATCACCCGAAGACGAATACCGGTCCTGCGTGACATTGCCGTCTTCGTCATAGTACTTGCTGTTGAGATACATCCCCGGCATGTTGTAGACGAACTCTGCGTAGACAATGAGAAGCCCCGAGCCGAGGATGTCGGAGTAAGAGAGATTTATGAGGCCTCCGAAGGCATTGGGGTCAACGGTTCCCATCTCGGAGACATATCTTCTGACTTCGCTTGTAAGCTGGATCTGATCCATGGAGAGCTGACCGTAGAGATTCCACTTAGGAGCGATGGCCCAGGAGAAATCGAGACTTATGAGGTTGTTGCTCTCGAAGGTCGTGGCCTTCTCGTAGTTGAAGTAGTTGTGGAGAATCAGGAACGGGTTGAGATACCTTATGTCGAGTGCGGTCTGGGTATCGAGATGGGAGACGAAGGTAACGGAGAGACGGAGAGTATCGAACAAGGTGATTTCGTAGCTTGCACTGTGTCTCAGTTCCCTCCAGCCGTTGAAGCGTGATGAAAGAAGCTCATAGGGTTTGAGAGACGGATTGTGGAAGGGATCGTGGGAGGAGTCGAATGTCGTGAGCGACAGTGATACCTTTCCGTAGCGTGTGTAGAAGGAAGCCTTCAGAAACTCCTGGTAGTCGTAGTTGTCGCCGACGGCGGTATTACCCGTGTAGCCTTCCCCCACCGAGAGTCTTCCCCTTGCGATTATGAGGCTCAGCCCCTTTCCCCCGAGAGATATCCCTCCGTCATCGGGGAAGTTGCGGAATATGTTGAACTCGGTTGTCTGACTCGAGAGAAAGTCGTTCCAGTAGGGAGTCGTGTCGTTCTCGCGGCTTATTGTGTTCTCGATTCCGAGAACAAAGCGGGAGTAGAAGACACTTTCTATCGTATTCTCGAGGGTAATCGATGCAATGGGCTTACGCTCCCTGGTATTCCTGACGAACCAGTCCTCATCCAGGTCGTATACGGGCTGTTCGCTGTAATCCTTTCCGAAAGGCTGCGAGAGCTGGGCGTAGAACTCGGGAGTTGCGTCTCCGATTATGTCTATCGTGCCGTACTCCTCGTCCGTGAGAAGTGCGGTATCATCAGTGAGCTTTGCCCTCATATCTTCTATAAGAGCGTTGCCTCCGGCGGCGCTCTCAGCGCGCGACAGCGCAAGAAGAAGCTCCCCTGCCGTCACAGGCCCGACTGACGAAGGCCCCGTGACTCCCGCCGTGTGACAGAGGGCATTGACCGTCTGCCACTCCGTGGAGCCGACAGCGTAGTAACGCTGCAGATTCGAGGAAGAGAAAGCGGAAACAAGAGACAGCAGAAAAAACAGAATGACGGCGGCAGTTCTCTTCATCATAAACACTCCAAACAGAAAAATAAGAAAAGCGGAGGAAAGAAACAAGAGTCTCATTCCATCTTTTCTCCAGTATTGAACAGCATCCGTGTTTCTTTTTTGTTAAGGTATAGCTGGCGGGATATTGAATAGAGACAGAACGGAAACCTGACTGCACCCGCCTTCCTTCCGATAATGACCACAGGCATGAGGATTGTCACCGTCTGATTAATTCTCAGAGCAGTGTCGTCTTCAAGATGTTTCTTGAAAAACCGCCAAAAGTTTATGGGAGTTTACCAATGGCGGTTGTTTTTATTTGTTGTTGCTCTTTGCGACAAGCACTGCCGTAAGAACAAGTCCGATTATCCCTATAACAAGATTCGTTGTTAAAGCCTTCCGACGGAAAACCAGACGCTTGCATCGAGAAAGGAGCACACTTTCTCAGCCGATTACATTGGCCGGACGTCTAAATTGCGAGCACATTCTATGAATGTCAGTTTCCTGTAACTTATCCCTTTCGATATATCCGTTCCGTCAAATCGCTTGACGTGGAAATATCCACTGGTACGTTTACCGTGTATGTATCCC
>CAVFVX010000169.1:0-3931 GCA_963626075.1 Acutalibacteraceae bacterium | reverse complement strand
GCCGCCGAAGTGTCAATAAGGAGAGACGAAAAAAGCTGAAAAAGGAAAGTCAGCACGGCTGACTAAGTATATTCTTCAAATTTATCTCCTTATTAGAGTGGATTTTACACTCTTCTTGTTGTGAAAAGTCCCTTTTTTGTGGTATAGAATTGCAAAACGGAGTGAGTATGGAAACAGTAAGAGACTATTTCGGTTCTATGGTGTTCAACGACGAGGTGATGCTCGAGAGACTTCCCAAGGATGTCTACCGTGCTCTCAAGAAGACGATAGCGGAAGGCAAGGACCTCGATCTCAACGTTGCCAACAGCGTAGCCAACGCAATGAAGAACTGGGCTGTCGAGAAAGGGGCGACCCACTACACGCACTGGTTCCAGCCCCTCACGGGAATGACGGCGGAGAAGCACGATGCATTCATATCTCCCGTGGACGGCGGAAGAGTCATACTCGAGTTCTCGGGTAAGGAGCTCATCAAGGGAGAACCCGATGCCTCCTCATTCCCCTCGGGCGGATTGAGAGCAACTTTCGAAGCCAGGGGCTACACTGCCTGGGACCCGACATCGTACGCCTTCATAAAGGGCGACACGCTCTGTATCCCAACAGCCTACTGCTCGTACTCGGGCGAAGTCCTCGATAAGAAGACGCCGCTCCTGAGGAGCATGGAAGCCGTCAATGAATATGCTCTCAGAATTCTCTCCCTCTTCGGAAGAGATGACGTCAAGAGGGTCAATGCAACGGTCGGCCCCGAGCAGGAATACTTCCTCATCGACGAGAACGACTATAAGAAGAGAAAGGATATAATCCTCACGGGACGCACGCTCTTCGGTGCACGCAGCCCCAAGGGACAGGAGAAGGACGACCACTATTTCGGTGCACTCCGCACCAGGGTTGCCGACTACATGGCGGACCTCGACAGGGAGCTCTGGAAGCTCGGCATAAACGCGAAGACCAGCCACAATGAGGTCGCTCCGTGCCAGCACGAACTCGCTCCCGTCTTCACTGTCGCCAACGTCGCAGTCGACCATAACCAGATAACCATGGAGCTCATGAAGAAGATTGCCGAGAAGCATCATTTTGCGTGCCTCCTTCACGAGAAGCCCTTTGAGGGTCTCAACGGTTCTGGTAAGCATATAAACTGGTCGCTCTCGACTGACAGCGGCGTGAACCTCCTCGAGCCCGGGGACAGCCCCTCGGAGAACGCACAGTTCCTCCTGTTCCTCGTTGCCGTAATCAAGGCGGTTGACGAGTACCAGGATTTGTTGAGGATATCGATTGCATCGGCGGGCAACGACCACAGACTCGGCGCAAGCGAAGCGCCACCAGCAATCGTCTCCATGTTCCTCGGTGACGAGCTTGTCTCGATTCTCGAGAGCATCGAGAACGGAAGAAGCTTCGAGGAGAAGAAGAAAAAGAAGATGAAGCTCGGCGTTCACGTCCTCCCGGAGATTCCCAAGGATTCGACGGACCGCAACCGCACGAGCCCGATGGCGTTCACAGGAAACAAGTTCGAGTTCCGTATGCCGGGATCCTCGTTCTCGGTCTCCGGCCCGACTGTCGTCCTCAACACCTCCGTCGCATCCTCTCTCAAGTCCTTCTACGAGGAGCTGAAGGATGCCGAGGACCTCAATGCAGCGGTGACGAAGCTTGTGGGAAGAGTCTACTCGGAGCACAAGAGAATCATCTTCAACGGCAATGCATATTCTCCCGAGTGGCTTGAGGAAGCGGAGAGGAGAGAACTCATGAATCTCGAGAGTGCTCCCGATGCCTTCGACCAGTACACTGCCGAGAAGAACATCCGCCTCTTCGGTGAATTCGGAATCTACACCCCCAAGGAAGTCAGGAGCCGCAGCGAGATACATCACGAGGAATACTCGAAGACAGTCAACATCGAGGCTCTGACGACGTACGACATAGCCCTCAGGGAAATCTATCCCGCATGTGTGAAGTATGCTTCCGCAGTTGCCGACAACATAAGTAAGCTCAGAAGCGTTTCCTCTTCCGTCAATACCCACTCCCAGGAGGAGATTCTCGAGAAGGTGAACTCCCTCTCGAACGACCTTTACTCCGAGTGCCAGATACTCGACATAACGATAAAGGAAGCCCAGAGTCTCTCGGGGTCTCTCCAGTCCCATTACTACAGAACCGACGTCCTTCCGAGAATGGAGGAGGTGAGGAGGATAAGTGATGAACTGGAACTCGTAGTCGGCAGAGAATACTGGCCGTTCCCGACCTACAGCGATATCTTATTCTATAACTGATAATGGAATAAACACTTTATGTATCGAAAAGGCCGCGGTTCTCCGCGGCCTTCTTTCCCGATGAATCCGTCCCTCTCTCCGAAAGACATCTTCAATTATGCTTAACTGGATACAAAGTAAACAGTTAAGCATATTGTGTCATGTTCAGTTTATCTTCAGGAACGCCTTGTATGTGTTCTTTGCGCTTTCGATGTCTCTGACGGATGATATTTCCCAGGGAGCGTGCATCGAGAGGATTGCGACACCCGCGTCGATTACCTGCATTCCATAGTATGCCGAGAACTTCGCAATCGTTCCGCCGCCGCCGACATCGACCTTCGCCATCTCCGCCATCTGGTAGGATATATTGTTCTTCTCGAGGGAAGCTCTGAGCTTTGCGATGAATTCGGGGTTTGCGTCGCTTGCACCGCTCTTGCCGCGGGAACCCGTGTACTTGTTGAAGACGACTCCGCCCGCAAGGAACGAGGAGTTCTTCTTGTCGTAGAGTGATGCGTTCAGCGGATCGTAAGCCGAGTTGACGTCTGAGGAGAGCATCATGGAGTTCTTCATCGCTCTCTTGAGAGTGAGGGAAGAGTAGACTCCCATTCTGTCGAGTACTTCTGCTGTTGCATTCTCGAAGAATCTCGAGTCCATACCTGTTGCACCCGTCGAGCCGATTTCCTCCTTGTCGACGAGGAGGCATACGCTTGTTCTTTCCTCCGTTTCGCCTTCGAGGAGTGCATCGAGAGATGTGAACGAGCAGATTCTGTCGTCCTGCCCGTATGCGAGGACCATGTTTCTGTCGAGTCCGAGGTACTTCGCCTTTCCAGCCGGAACCACTTCAAGCTCTGCCGAGAGGAAGTCCTTCTCCTCGATATTGTATTTTTCCTTAAGGATTGCAAGGATTGCCTTCTTCGCTGCATCCTTTTCCTCTTTCTTGTCTTCGTCCTTCTTCTTTTCTCCCAGTCCGACGACAACATCGAGGTCCTCGCCCGGAATGAACTCGGATGCGGTCTTCTTCATCTGCTCCTGTGCCATGTGGGGGAGGATATCTGAAATGCAGAAGGTGAAGTCGTCGTCATCTTCGCCGATCTTCACATCGATGACCTTTCCGTCGGTCTTGCAGACGACGCCGTGGATTGCGAGCGGAAGCGTTACCCACTGGTACTTCTTGATTCCGCCGTAGTAGTGCGTGTCGAGATAGACTATTCCGCTGTCTTCGTAGAGCGGATTCATCTTGATATCGAGGCGGGGCGAGTCGATGTGGGCACCGAGGATGTTCATACCCTTTGCAATGTCACCCTTACCGATATGGTAGAATGCCACAGCCTTGCCGTAGTTCGTAACATATACCTTGTCTCCGGCCTTGAGTGAGGAGACAGTAGAGAGGTCTCTGTAGCCTTTCTCTTCAGCGAGGGCTACAGCCTCCTTAACGCATTCTCTTTCCGTCTTTCCGTTGTCGAGGAATGACTTGTATCTGTCAATGAGGTTGTTCATATTGAGAGGATATAACTTAAAGAGGAAAAGGGAAAGAGGCCGGAAGACAACATAAAGTGTATAAATTTAGCAGATAAAACAAAATGGTGACATAACTATGAAAAGATCACTGCTGACGTATTCCGTAAGAGTCTGAAGGAAGTAAAGGGTAACAGTTCAGCCCTAGGGGTCTAGGCCCACGACCGGTGGGCCATTCTCAA
>CAVFVX010000168.1:0-3955 GCA_963626075.1 Acutalibacteraceae bacterium | reverse complement strand
TCGCGCTTTCGATACTCTCCTCAGTTCTCACATGGGAGGGACCGGTGTCCCTCCTTCCGGCAGTGTCGCTCATATGCACGGCAACGGGATTCTGGGTCCACAACCTCCGTATCACACGTATATTGATGGTCATCCAGTCGCCCTGTCTCCTCATATACGACATCGCCTGCGGAAGCTGGGGCTGTGCGGTTATTGAAACAGTCGCCTTCATCTCCTTCATTCTCGCCATAATCAGACTCGATGTCGTTCCTGCCGTCAGAAAAGGAAGAAGAACAGAATAGAGCGTCCCGCATTGTCTCTCTCTGTACCTTGAGATACAATTATCTGTAATGGAGGGATTCCCATGACGGATTCAGCCACCGTTGAGGCAGCGATTGCAGAAGACAGGACTGCCTTTTCCTCTATGTCAGCTGAAGAAGACTTTCTGAAAGGTATGCCGCATTTCGACTCTGAAGACGAATTTGATACCTGATAAAAGAAGCACCGGAATCCTGCAGAGAAGGATTATACAGGCCGTTCGACGAAGTGAAGAAGGAACTCCTCGAGAAGCTCGGACTCAGTTGAGAAGAGTTGAAAGCGTCCTGCGAGCATCGCTTATGCTGTCCATACCACCGGGAACGGTTATGCCCCTTTCTTCAAGCATCGCTCTGAGCTTCGCCCCCCGGGTCATCAGGAAAGGATTACAGTCATAGACTTCCCTTATGCTTCCCTTCACTCTCACCTTTCCCTTCTCGAGAAGCACCACGGAGTCGGCATACTCTGCAGCCTCCTCGGGGTCATGAGTCGTGAAGACGATCGTCTTTCCTTCCGCTCTGAGGGATGTGAGAACCGAGAACACATCATCCTTCCCCCTGCCGTCGAGCCCCGAGGAGATTTCGTCGAGTACGAGTACCTCGCCCTCGAGCGAGAGTATTCCCGCAAGCGCGACTCTTCTTTTCTCTCCCCCCGAGAGAAGAAGCGGGGAACGCTGCCACTTATCCTCTTCTATTCCGACCGTCTTCAGTGCCTTCCCGGCTGCAGAACGCGCTTCATCGGCACTCTTTCCCATGTTTTTCGGTCCGAATGCGACATCGTCGAGGACGGTCTTCTCGAAGAGCTGGTCCTCGGGGTACTGGAAGACAAGTCCCACCTTCTTCCTGATTTCCTTTCTCTCCCATTCCCCGACGCTTCTGCCGTCGAAGAATACGTCGCCCGAGGAGGGAAGTCTCAGAGCATTGAGGAGCCTCAGGAGCGTGCTCTTACCCGAGCCGCTTTCGCCCATCACGGCAGTAATGCTTCCCGGAGGAAAATGAAGCGACACACCGTCAAGTGCGGGTTTATCGGAGCGGGGATAGACATAGCTTACATTCTCGAGTCTTATATCCACAGGAACCTCTCAAGTACAAAGCATAGAACACAGTACAGGACAAGGAGAACATACCCTGCATAATCCCGCGCGGAGTATTCGAGCTCATAGAGTCTCGTGGAGCCGTTCTCGTTGTAGCCCCTTGCGTCCATGGCGAGAGCAAGGGAATCGGCACGGCGGTATGCCGAGACGAAGAGCGGAACGAGAACGGGAAGGACGGCCTTCGCCTTCGCTCTTATGCCCTTGTCGTCGAACGAGCAGCCCCTGCTCGTCTGGGCGTCGATTATCCTCTCGGCCTCCTCCTGCAATATCGGGAGAAAGCGGAATGCTATCATGATGACAGTGGAAAGTATGTGTGCACCTTTTTTCAGCTTTCCCTTCCCCACTGCCTTCTCTATCCCGCCCGCGATATCCATCGGCTTCGTCGTAAGCGAGAGAAGAGTGGACGAGAGAACGGTGAGAATCAGCCTGAGGAGAGTGAATCCCGCCTTTCTCCAGCCGTTATCCTCGGTGATGACAATGAGGAGCGCAAAGACGAGAAAGAGAGGAATCATCCTCACTATTCCCTTTACAATGTATGAGACGGGAATGCGTGAAATGAAAACAAGAAAGATGAGCACAAGAAAAGCAAAGAGAAGCGTGAAGGCTCCCGAGAAATAGTAGAGGGATGCGATATACAGCAACAGCGACAGTAGCTTCAGCCTCGGGTCGAGTGCATTGAGCACTCCGTTCCTCTCGATGTAGCGTCCGAGTGTCACGTTCATCTCTCTGTCTTCCTTGCTACAGCAGATGCAAGCGCATCGAGTGTCAGACACTCCTCAAGTCCCAGAGAGTGCGAAAGAGAGAGAGCATACGGAAGCGAGAGGGAGGAAGATGTGAGATTGTCGTATGTCAGCACCTCCTGCGGTGTACCCGTCCGGGTTATCCTGCCGCCGGAGAGAATATACACTCTGTCGGCATCTACGACCTCCTCCGTGTGGTGCGTTATGTAGAGTACGCCGAGTCCTCTTTCGCGGCATTCCCTCCGGATTATCGAGAGAATATCGTCAATACTTCTCCTGTCAAGCATGCTGCTTGCTTCGTCGAGTATGAGGAATTCCGGCCTCAACGCAAGGACCGATGCAAGCGCAAGACGCTGCCTCTCTCCGCCGGAGAGAGAGCGCGGCGAATCCTTCTTTCTGTCAATAAGCGAACAGGCAGAGAGAGCTTCGTCAACGCGGAGTCTTATCTCATCGGGAGGAAGATTGAGGTTCTCCGGTCCGAAGGCCGTATCCTCCTCGACGCTTTCGCCGATTATCTGGTTGTCGGGATTCTGGAAGACGATGCGGCAGAGAGAGCGTCGCTCAGCCTGAGTAAGGCTGACGCTTCCCGCATCCTCCTTCATGAGCCCCGCAAGAATGAGGGCAAGCGTGCTCTTACCCGAGCCGTTGGGTCCCAGAAGCGCTGTAAAGGAGCCTGAGTCGACAGAAATCGAAACGTCCTGAAGCACCGGCTTACCGCTGTATGAAAATGAGAGATTCTCAGTCTCCAGTCTCATTCGATCCGGTCTTCATCCCTGTTCATCAGGAACTTTCTCGTTGCGAAGAGCCCCGCAATGCACAGCACTCCTATTAAGAGCTGCCACATAGCCCACTCTCTGATTACGAGTTCACGTGTGAATGCAAGCATCAGGATTTCGATTACGGACTTCAGGTTCTGAAGGTTCAGAACATGTATGAGCTCGATTACGATGATGACAAGAGAGACATAGTTGATGAGGTCCTCAAGCCCCAGGCTTCCCGAAGAGATTATGTCGCTGAAGTACGACGGAATGTGGACAGCCGATACGAGGATGCCCGCAACAAGCACGATTGAGAGAGCCATCTCGAGAATCGAGGTGATGAGATGGATGATTCTCTGGAACTTCCCCATTCCGCTCTCGGTCTCGAAGAAATTCGGCGAGAACTCCGTGCCCTTCTGTTCACTCATCAATCCCTTCAACTTAACTGACTGCTGTTTTGTCATACATGCCTCTTTAAATGCAACGCCACGATTATACAGCTCAAGGCACTTCTCTTCCATAGATAAGAGATTGTTAATTTTTCCCCGCAACCTATATTAAATGAGATTTAACAATCTTTAACATAATCATGTGTTGTTTTTCCAACTGGAGGGGAGTATAAATATTGCAGGCTGTTGGAAAGGCAACAGAAAAGAGGGTAAGCACTATGAAGAAGTTCATCACAGGTAGGATTTTCTTGGCAGTAACGGCAGGAGCAGCATACGTCGTTCTCATCGACCTCATGCTGAAGTATGCGCCGTCTCTCTTCTAATCCAGGATTCTTCAACTGAAGCGGGAGAAGGCCGTCTTCGGTTGTATGTAATTATATCCCTCAATCTTCTTTGGCTCTAAAGGGTAACACCGTTAGAGCCTCTTTTTTCACCACAGGATAGACAGTATTGAGGGCATATCTTTCCCGTACATCCGGCACATAAAATGGCTTTCTTCTAGTTTTGTTGACATGAATAATTTTCCCGCTGTTTATAGTCTCAAAACTAAGCAGTCTAACAACAAGTTGTTTAACTTTGAGCCTTCTAAAAGAGCTATGTCAACAAAAATAGAATATAGCG
>CAVFVX010000167.1:0-4050 GCA_963626075.1 Acutalibacteraceae bacterium | reverse complement strand
TGTCCTTCTCGATTTCCCTTATCTGGAGCATCAGGGCTTCCTTCCAGTCCTTTGCACCGACTCCTGTGGGTTCGAGGCTCTGCACAGCCTTCACGGCATCCTTCACGTAAGGTTTCTCGCTTTCGGGTACGAGACTTTCGGGCTCGGGACCCGTGAAGCCGTATTCGTCGAGGCCGCTGATTATCGTCTCGGCTGTTGCCTTAACATTCTCGTCGAGTTCGAGACACCCGAGTTCCTTCATCAGGTGCTCGGTGAGATTCTCCTTTTCGCTTACTGCCTTTTCGAACCAGTCTGATTTGTCGTCGTCATCGGATGCGAAGAAATTCGTATTCGCCTCGTCATGCATGACGGAAGGGCGGGAGGAGGCGCGGGATGCGATTTCCTCATACGAGGAATCCGTTTCCCTGAGTTCGATTACGGGGTTCTTCTCGGCCTCGGCCTTTATTCTCTCGTTCAGCTCCTCAAGCGGCATCGTCATCATGTCCAGGAACTGGATGAGGGAGGTTTCCTGTCTCTGTGTCTGGACTGTAGCTGTCGTGAGGCTCTGCGTCATCAGTACTCCTCGTAGTCGTGGCCGAAGTAGATTTCGCGGGCTCTTTCGTTCTCGAGGACCTCGGTCCTCGTACCGCTGACGAGAATCTCGCCTTCGCTTATTATGTGGGCCTTTGTCGTAATCTCTAGGGTGTCACGTACGTTATGGTCGGTAAGAAGTATTCCGATTCCGTTGTCACTCAGGTGCTTGATTATCTGCTTGATTTCATATACGGCCTTCGGGTCGATTCCCGCAAAGGGCTCGTCGAGAAGTAGGAATCTCGGAGATGTCGCGAGGGCGCGTGCTATCTCGGTACGGCGTCTCTCTCCGCCGGAGAGCGTGTAGCCGTACTGCCTGCGCACCCTGTCGATTCCGAAGGCGGTAAGGAGCTCCTCCTCCTTTTCCTTCTTCTCCTTACGTGTCAGGTAGTCCTGTGCCTCCAGCACCAGCCGGATGTTCTTCTCGACCGTGAGCTTACGGAATATGCTCGGTTCCTGGGGAAGGTATGCAAGTCCCATCCTGCTTCTCTGATGCATCGCGAGCGATGTTATGTCCCTGTCGTTTATCTTTATCGTGCCGCCGTTGGCCTTGATGAAGCCGACTATCATGTAGAAGGAGGTTGTCTTTCCCGCGCCGTTGGGGCCCAGGAGTCCCGTTATGTCTCCGCTCTCCATCGTGAAGGAGACATCCTTGACGACGTGTTTTCTGCCGTAGAACTTCGAAAGATGCTCGACTGTGAGAGTATCAGCCATTGATGGTTCCCCTTATTCTTCCCGAGAGAGATATCTCGTCGTTCTTCAGATCCACGGAGATTATGTCCGCCGAGTATTCGTCTCCCTTCCATTCGACTCTGCTCTTTCCCCTGAGGGAGACGAATTCGTTGTTCCTGTCATATGTGAGGGATTCGCTCGAGCATGTCATGACTTCGCCGTCGCTTATTCTCATGAGTGTGACCTGCATTCCCAGCTCCAGCTTCTCGTCCTTCATGTCGTATCTGAGGCTTCCCGCAGTCGCGTAGAGGTCCTGCTCGGTGTCGTCGATCTCGAACCAGGAGGATATTATTATCGTCTCGGCCTCCCTGTCGAACCAGAGAGTGGAGGTCCTGATTTCGAGGCCTCTCTCACTGTCGGTGATGACGATGTTTCCCGTGCACTCGACATAGCGCCAGTCGTCTCCCGTGAGGGACATGGAGTCGCTCGTTATTGTAATGGAGCCCGTGGAGACCTCGGCGCCGCCGGAGAGCGTGACGCTCTTCTGGCCCTCACGGAGTGTCAGCGAGCTTTCTCCTCCCGCAAATGATATGCTGTCACCGAAAATTGAAAGGGTGACGAGAAGAAGAACAATCAATGCTGCAGCTTTTCTATTCAATGGTGAAGTCTCCCTTTTCTATTTCCGAGAATGTGTAGACGCTCTGCCTCAGGTCCCCCCTGAAGTCACGTCCGGTAATCTCTCCTTCATCCGAGTTTACCACAACTCTGCCCTTTGTTGTTATCTCATCGGTGTCCCTGCTGTAGACAAGGTTCTCGGCTTCTATGTACATGTTGTCGCCGGGGCTTGAGAAGGAAACCGTGCCCTCAAGCTCGATCGAGCTTCCGTCGAGTTCGACGGAGCCTTTCTCGGCCTTTCCCTCCGTCTCCGTCTCCCCGTCGTCGCCGATGCATCTGAACGAGAAGTTCTCCAGGAGGGCGTAGCCGTCCGAGGAGTAGAGTGTCATTTTCTCCGCTGTGAGGATGATAGGCGAGTCGTCCGAGCGTCCGACCCGGCATGAGGTGTTCTCCATCACGAGGTCGGGATAAATCACCGCTCCCGACGTGCTTTCCCCGTCTCCGGATTCGCTTCCGGAGCAGGATACGAGAAGTACAAGCACAACAAGGAGAGGTATGAGTCTTTTCATAGTTTCTTCACAATGTAAGGTGAATATTCCTTACGTCTCTTCCGGAAGAAGAGCCAGGAAATGAGGAACCCGAGTCCGATGAACAGAAAGCCCGTAAGGGCCATTAGTACTTCGTTATCTGTCAGGGCTTTTCCGACGAAGTAGCCGGGGAGGAACATCAGGAGGGGAAAGAGCAGACTCATCAGAATCGTGAATACGGCCTTTCCCTCGGGAATCTCGATTACTACGAAATCTCCCGGCTCGAGCGGGATATTGTCGGGATTGCCCACTTCATATGTCGTTCCCTTCCTGTTGCAGAAGGTCTCGCTGTGGCAACCCTGGCATGCCGACTCCGAGCAGCCTACCGTGATGACTCCGTCCTTTACTTCAGAAACAGCAACCGTCTGTGTCATGCGTCCTTTTCCTGCGGTTTCACGACGTTCACCTTCTCGTCGATCACCTTTATGCCCACTGCCTTCTTCGTCGTCTCGTCAATGGTGACGACGACGCCCTGGATTCTCGGGTCCAGCCATGCTTCCCGGCTTCTGAGGGGAATCTGGTAGCGGTACTTTTTTATCTCCGTCTCGGGATCGAAGCCTCCGACACTCATGTATGATCCGATTCTCCCGATGTCGCTGATGAATGCGGTCCCCTTTCCGGTTACCGTCTCGTCGCTCGTCAGCACCTTCGTGTGAGTACAGATGACTCCCTGCACCCTGCCGTCGAGGTAGTGCAGCATCGTAGCCTTCTCGGCTGTCGTCGAAGCGTGGTAGACGACGAGAATCACCGGGTCTCCCTCAACCTTCTTCAGAAAGCCGTCGATGGAGACGAATGCATTCTGTATGGACTGTCTCATGGACGAATTGCCCTGGAGGTTTATGATGAGGAGCTGGGTATCCTTGACGGTAACGTTCTTCACGGATTTTCCCGGACAGAGTGGAGGGTAGTTGAGAGGCCTGAGAACGAATGAACAGTGGCCCATGAACTCGACCATATCGGGCTTGTAGAAGAGCTTTTCGCCGCCCGTGATGAGATCGACGCCGGACTTTCCGAGCAGTACCGAATGGGCCTTCCCGATTCCGTAGCCGTTGGTCATGCCCTCTCCGTTCACGACGGTATAGTCGATGTCGTATTCAGTTTTTATTCTGCCGAGCCCGGCCCGGAGGGCGTTGCCGCCGCATCTCCCGACTATCTCGCCGAGAAAAAGTATATTCAACATGGGTTGGATTTTATCTTCTTTGAGAGCGATAGGCAACTTATATGCGCCGATTTGCCTCTTTTCGTCTATTGACCCGTAATCGAATAATGAATAACATTTCCACAGATTGCCCGGATGGCGGAATTGGTAGACGCGCTAGGTTCAGGTCCTAGTTCCGGCAACGGTGTGTGAGTTCGAGTCTCGTTCCGGGCATCATTAACGGGTATACGTGATACAATTCAGGAGAGTCGCCGGAAAAAGTGCGGCTCTTTTCTTTTTCCGGGTGGTTACCTCTCTCTGGAGAACCTGTTCATTATCTCAGGTGTTATGTCCGTACCTTCCAGACCGTTGGCTTTGATGTATGCGGCGTAACCTCTCAAGTCAAAGGCAATCGGCTGCGGTTTCTCATAAGGGTTCACCCTTCTGAGGTACTCTTCCGCTTCTTGT
>CAVFVX010000166.1:0-4090 GCA_963626075.1 Acutalibacteraceae bacterium | reverse complement strand
AATCGGGAATGAACTTCCATCTCTCGAAGCCCTTCGACTCCACTTCCCTCTACGAAATTCTCTGGCAGTGCGCAAAGCTCGGTAACGGAGAGAGACTCTAGACCCTGTGCTCTCAAAAGGAGGGAATATCTTCCGGGGAGCTTCAGTACATGCGGGGGCGTATGTAATCGTACGCCCTCTCTTTCTGCCCCGGTTCTGGCGTATCTCTCCTTTCTGCCGTTTTATCCCCCTGCCGCTCTCCTTTTTCCGGGATGACGGTTTCCTTCTTTCTACGGACAGCTCTTCCGCATCTACCTTTCGTGTCGTCGTCTTCGGCATGTTTTTCCCCTGCTCCGGTCTTTTTCTGTTGTCCGATGAGTCTTCATGGCTTACGATTTATCCATGGCAGAAAAATACAGGCATTACTATGTGTCCCAGGCTCTCGTCAGAGCCTGGTCTGAAGACGGAAAGAAGGCATCGTGGTGCAACCCGATCAGAGACAAAAGCATCCCGGCGGGAGGCATCGAAAGATACTTCCACTCCGCATACATCGACGAAGACGGCAGGGTCAAGGCCAACCTCGATGCATTCGACATCATCTTTTCACAAATCGTACCGAAACTGAAGGCGGGAGACTTCTCGTCACTGACGGACACCCGGCATCAGGTGTGTCTGAGGGAGCTCCTTATAATGCAGATCTATCAGTCGCCGTCCATACGCGGATGCTTCGAAGGTCTGAAGGAGAGACTCAAATCCATTTCCGACGCTCCCATCCTCAACGGAATAACCTCAACGAAGGAGAGAAACGAATACTACCAGAAGAAGAGAAGCAGGGAACTCTTCGATGCCATCAACAAATCGATTACCTTCGGAGTATACCTTCTCGATCTCACTCCGTGCCTCCTGAGGGCTCCCGAGGGAAAGAGCTTCCTTCTCGGTGCATCGAGCGTGAGTGTTCTGAATCCGTATGTGAGGAGTAAGGAAAATCCTCTTCTTGAAAACGACCGCATCGCGTTCATGGACAGGGGAACAGTACTTGTTCTTCCTCTCACTCCGTCAATCTCCTTCTGCCTCTACGACAGCGACATATATTCCCTTCCCGTCTCAGACGGTGTCTGCACCCTTTCCGACAATGATGCGGATATCCTGAACAGAATCCAGATATACAACACGGGAATGGCTGAAGGCGTGCTCTATACGGGAGAGGAGAAGTATGTGCGGTCCCTTGTCAGCAGAAAGGGCGGGGGCAGCTCCATCCGGAGCGGCTTTCCCGGTGACGACCTCGACCGCTACCCGTTCTCCACTCTCCTATCCGTAATGGACATGAAGGAAAACAGTGATGCGGATGATGAGGACCCGAGAAGGGAGCTCGGCATCAACATGAGGGACTATGACGACGAGAACTTCCCGAAAATCAAGGGTGATCAGTTCTGGCCGGAACTCGAGAAACGCAACAGATATGCCCTGAGGGTCCTCAGATACCTCCGTAAGCAGAAGAAATAGCTTTCCCCATTCCCTTCTCTCAGCACTTTCCTCCGCCTTTCTTCCTCTCGTCGCACTTCTCGTCGAGACCGGGGAAGGAAAGCGTCGTTATGCCTTCCTTATCGAGATACTCCGCATATTCGAGTGCCGTCTTCTTTGCCTCCATGAGGAGCGTTTTCGGGTAGAATCCCGGAAGCGCTGCCGATGCGATGAGTGTACGGGCGGAGCGGAGGGCGGAGAGGAATCTTCCGAGCCCTTCCGTGTCCGTAAAGGAAGGCGCATAGCCTTTCATGAAGGCTTCGAACATGGTTTCTCTGTCGACTGCCTTCTCCTTTCTGTCGCCTTTCCTCTGATAGAGGTGACCCGAGTAGACGGAGACGAGGTCGAATACGGGATGACCCTTACCCGCGAACATGAAGTCGATGAAGTTAATTCTGTGGTGGTCTATCATGACGTTTCCGGGGTGACAGTCGCCGAGAACGTAGGTGTCGCGTTCGGGGATGACTTCGAATATCCTCCTCACCTTCTCTCTTTCCGTCTTATTCACGAGCGATGATGATATGTGCTCTGTAAGCGCCAGGGAATACTTCTTCATGTCGGGAAGCCTGTCGTCCGTCACGTGAATCGAGTGGATGCGCTTCACTGCCGAAGCGAAGATGTCCACGACGCAGCCGGACTTCTTCGGTGATGATACGATCAGGTCCTCGAGTGAATCACCCTTGAGCTTATCGAGGATTATTCCGTAGGATGCTCCGGAGCGTACGAGCTCGTATGCCCTCTCGTCGGTAACCCCGCATTCGTGAGAGGCTTCGGTGAGTATTTTCTCCTGGCTCACGAGTGTATACGGCACTTCGGGCTTGAAGAGCTTCAGGACCTTGTCGCCCATGTCGTAGACAGTTGCGGTGCGCCCTCTTCCGATTTCCCTAAGCTCCGCAGTTCTGAGAGTGCGGAAGCTCTCCCAGCTTCCCTCGGGTGGAAGAAGCTTCAGCCTGTCGAGCTTTCCCGTCGAGAGAAGCGGAAAGTCCTCGAGGTGCACGAACGATGTGGGGACCATGTATTCGGGAATGATCTTCAGGAGCTTTCTGTGGATATCGTCCTCGTCGAGAGGGATGTTGTCGGTGTAGAAGACGATTATCGCGGAGATGTCCCTGAAGACGAATCCCCTGACGACGAAGTGCTCGAGCGGGCATACCTTCCTCACGGCCCGGGCAACCTCCTCGCTCTCTATGCGGTATCCTCCGATCTTGAAGCAGTCGTCGATACGACCGTGGAGTATGAGATTACCGCCGGGAGTGATTTCTCCCGAGTCTCCGGAGTGGAATACGCGGCCCCTAAGGAGAGCGCGTGTCTTATCGGGGAGATTGAGGTAGCCTCTGACATACGGATTTCTCCACGCAACTTCGCCCTTCTCTCCTCTCTCTGCTTCCGTTCCGTCTTCTCTGAGGATGAAAACATCGAGTACTGCGGGCTTTCCCACGGGAGCGGGTGTCTGAGGTTTCTTTAACTCATAGACTGTCGTAAGACACCCCGACTCCGTCGAAGCGTAGCAGTTGTATACCTTCATTCCGGATATATCGAGTCCGTCGGCGGGCTCGGAGGAGAGAATGCAGAGCCTCCACTTCTCGGGAAACGGATAATGCTTTCTCAGGAATGACGGCGTGAGGTAGCCCGAGTTCACCCCCGCCTTACTTACGTATTCATGAAACTTCTCACTGCTCTCCCTGTACTCGTACGGCATCAGGGCGAGTGTGATTCCCCAGACGCAGAGGAATGAGAACATTATGGGCTGCGAGACGAAGTTCAACGGGCTCATTGCAAGGAATGTATCGCCTTCCGTAAGGATGGGCTTTCCGCCGATGCGTGCGCTCAATGCTGCATTCTCGAACGAGCCGTATTCGTGGAGCACGCCCTTTGGAGATGCCGTCGTACCGGAAGTGTATGCAATGTACAGAAGGGCATGAAGGTCGACCTTCCCGTAACCCTCGAGGCTCTCCGTCTTCTCTATCTCTCTCCACTCTTTTTCACCTATTACGGTCTTCGCTTCAGAGTTCTTTCTGATGAATGCCGTTCTTTCGTCGTTTCCCGTTTCGGTGAGGATGAATGCGGCTCCCGCCCTCATCGTACCGACCATAGCCGCGTAGAGCGAGAGGCCCCTCGGGAGAGTGTACAGTACCCTGTCCTCCTTCCCGATTCCCCTTCTCTTCAGATACGAATAGACACGCCCCGAGAGAAGCCACAGCTCTGAGAATGTCATCCTCTCATCCGGATGATATATAAGGCATACTCTCTCCGGAGTTTTCCGGGAGCGGTCGTAAAGCATATCGAGGGCGGTCTTATTCTGAGTCATGGTTATTCTCCTCACAGGGGAATAATGCCCTTTTCAGACGGGGTTGGCAATATTGAGATGAAAGCCACTGCCTCAGCAGAGAAAGCGTCTACACGACTGAAGTCCTTCTTTCCGATGGACTTCATAGGAATCAGCACTTCGTGTCATGGCTACCCACGTTCCGTAGCTGGCAGATATCTCTCTTCTGTCTTTCCTCAAACTCATACTACTTTCTCTGTCTTCATCTTATTTTGGTCACAAGTATAACTTTGCCCTCCGGATATTTTGACAATTTCGACCACT
>CAVFVX010000165.1:0-4194 GCA_963626075.1 Acutalibacteraceae bacterium | reverse complement strand
TCCTTGCAGCTTTTTCCGCTGCATCTACATAGTTGCAAACACCGTGCCAATTTCTATTTATTTCTTTAAGGGTAAGAAATTAGCTCAAAGCTGAAGCTTTGAGCACATCCTCTGAAATCGAGTCATTTTGATACACCTTCGATTTTCCTCTTCAAGCCGGGTCAGAATGACACATGGAGAAAACCGAAAAATCAGAGTGAGTCAATTTGACTCAAGATGCTTCTCCATGGTCTCTCTCAGGCTCTCGTCGCTTATGTATGTGACGACTCCGTCTTCGACAACGGCGACGGTGAACGTGACGGAAAGCACTCCGTCGACAGAGATAAGATAGTACCCGGCACTCTCGTCCTTCAGGGGAAGAACGGAACCGAGTGACGGAATCTGCATGACAAGGCTCTCGGCTTTGGCTTTTGTTATTCTTTCTATAGTCATGGCTCTATTATGCGGGAAAAGAGCCAAGATAGGAAAGAAGGAGACGGATCTTGTCTATCGCCTTCGGCAGGGCCGTGTAGATGCTCTCCCCTTCTCCCTCCTCTTCGTCGATTACCTCGCCCTCGACGCTCATGACGGGAACCTCGTCCTTCTTCTCCTCGAGTTCGGAGGTGGTTAATACCCTCTTCTCCTTCTTCCACCTGCAGTCCCTGAAGGAGGGTTTCCCGTTCTTGTCGAGAGACACCGAGGAGCCGAAGAGACGGCAGACAAGACTGCGACCGGGATAGAATGCACAGTGCTCGCTCTTATCTTTATTATATAACGGACAGACTGGAGAAAGCGGATCTGATGACGATATGCGCTGAAGAATCTCCTCGTCCCGCCCTTCCTTTATGAGAAGGTATGCGCAGGCCTCGGCTTCGCTTTCCGATAAAAACGGCACGTAGTGACAGCAGCACTCCCCGCAGGACGATGTGCAGTGAACACAGAAGTCATCCGAGAACCTCTTCTCCTTCTCGTCGAGAGAGGAGTAGGCATCAAGCAGTCTTCTTATTCTTTCTCCCGTGACAGAGGAGGAAAGCAGTTCTTCAAGGGCATTCTGTTCCATTTGTGAGGGTTTTACACGAAAAGAGCCGTCATATTCAACACTCTTTTTTGATAAACCTCAGAATTTTCAGGATATTGTTACATAAACCGTCTTTCTCAAGATTTGCGATAAACCTCAGAAAGGACGACGCCCTTAGCCATCCCTTAGTTCCATACATTTCCGATACAATTGCATTTTGCCTCTCTTTGATTCAGAATATGGGGACGTATGAATATCATAATACTAGGTGCGGGCAGGCGCGGAATAAGGCTTGCGAAGCATCTCATACAGGAGAAGAAGTCCGTTGTCGTAGTCGACAGCGACGCACTCAGGTGCCAGACGGTGGCACAGAAGCTTGACTGCATGGCAGTCTGCGGCAGTGCGACAGATATCGAAATACTGAAGAATGCCGGGGCGGATGACGCCAACGCCATCATCGCGGTCACCGACAGCGACGAGGTGAACCTCGTTGCATGCGGCATTGCGGCATCCAACTTCCCGAAGACCACGACGATTGCGGCAATCCGGGGAATATCATACCTGGGAAACGGCGGCGGATCGGGAAAGAGAATTCTCGGAATCGACCACATAGTCAACCCGGAGGAGGAGGCTGCAAAGAGAATGACCGCAGTCCTCAAGTCCGGCCTCTTCTCCGATGTCGTATCCTTCGAGGATGCGGCCTTCATACTCTTCCGCCGTGTTCTCACATCCTCCTCCCCCTTCATCGGAAAGACCCTCATCGACATGAAGAAGGCACTGAAGGGAGAATACATAATAATAGGAATAAGGAGAGGAAACGAAATCCTCACCCCGAGCGGTAACACCGTTTTACAGGAGAGGGATGAAGTTGCGGTCATGGCCGGAGACGAGGACAGCGAGAATGTCTACAAGGCCCTCAACGGCGACACCTCCAGCGTCAAACTCAAGCGCATGATCACAGTCGGCGGCACGAGAATCGCACGCTACCTCTTCTCGAACCTTAGAAAGGGAATGCTGAGGAGAATGACGCTTATCGAGAAGAACAACGCAGTCTGCCAGGAGTTCTCCTCCGAGTTCCCGCAGATTCTCACGATAAACGAATCGATTACCGACGAGAACATCTGGGAGGACGAGAGACTGAGCCAGGCCGACCTCATGATTTCCGTCACGGAGAACGACGAGCTCAACATCATCACCGCTTCCTACGCAAAGCGTACCGGAACGAAGAAGACGATGGCCCTTCTGAAGACGAACCCCAACTACATCCAGTTTGCAGCCAACATGGACATAGATGCCACGATAAGCACCACCGAGTCCACAGTCGACGCCATCATGAAGTTCCTCCGCGGCGAGAACGTCGTCACACTCCACTCCATATTCAACGGCGAGATGGAAGTCTACGAATACGTACTCGGGGAGAAATTCGCACACCTCGGAAAGAAGCTCATGGAAGTCGACCTCAGGGGAAAGTGCATCATCGCCGGAGTCAAGAGAAACAAGACAGGCGAAAGCTTCGTCCCGAACGGACAATATGAATTCACAGTCGGAGACACAGTACTCGTGGCTTGTGCACACCGCTCCTACGACGCCGTGACGGAGATGTTCAGATGAACATAAACTTCCGCTCGGTTCTGAAGCTCCTCGGTACGATATTCCTCCTCGTGGCGCTTCTGATGCTCGTTCCGACGGCAATCGCCGTCGCAGACGGGGAAAAGGAATCCCTCAGGGCATTTCTGATTACGATTTCAATAATGCTCGCTCTCAGCGCCGCAGTCCTCATTCCGCTGTCGAGAAAGAAGGAGGACCTCATAATAGGCCCGAAGGAGAGCTATCTCTTCGTAACGCTCGTCTGGGTGCTCATATCATTCTTCGGAGCGCTTCCGCTCTATCTCTGCAGGGCCTACCCCTCGTTTGCGGGCTGCTACTTCGAGATAATGAGCGGCTTCACGACAACGGGTGCGACGTGCCTCGACGACATCGAATCGGTTTCCCGTTCGATTCTCTTCTGGCGTAACATGACGAACTGGATAGGCGGAATGGGGATCGTCGTCCTCTTCGTGGCAATACTCCCGGCATTCGGAGCAAAGGGCACGGCCCTCGTCGGTGCGGAGTCGGTAGGTCCGACGAAGGACAAGCTGACACCGAAGATCAGACACACCGCCCTCGCACTCTGGCTCATTTACCTCGGCCTTTCGCTTCTGGAGACGCTGCTTCTCCTGCTCGGAGGCCTCGACCTCTTCAACGCGATGACCGTCACCTTCGGAACAATGGGAGCTGCGGGCTTCACACCCACGAACTACTCGATTTCATCCTACCACTCGACCTACGTCGAATGGATATGTACGATCTTCATGTTCCTCTCGGGTGCGAACTTCGCACTCTACTTCAGGGCCCTCAAGGGGCAGGTCAGGAAGGCATTCAGCGACGGAGAGTTCAGGCTCTACTTCAGGATAGTCCTCGTCTCATCCCTCGCAATTGCCATAAACCTCTTCGTGAAGACGGGAATCCAGGCGTCAACGGCAATCAGGCAGGGCTTCTTCCATGTCATATCGTTCATAACGACAACGGGATTCTTCTCCACCGACGTCAGCGCATGGCCCATGTTCAGTCAGCTTGTGCTCTTCCTTCTCTCCTTTGTCGGAGGCTGCGCAGGCTCCGCCTCGGGCGGCGTGAAGGTCATAAGAATAGCCGCAATCGTAAAGGTCGGAACCTCATCAATAAAGAAGAGACTCCACCCCAACTGCGTGACATCGATAAAGATCGGTGATGATACGTACTCGAGTGAAGTCGTCTCCTCGATATGCGGCTTTCTCGGGCTCTATCTCATAACCTTCTTCCTCGGAGCCGCCGTGATTTCCCTCTCGGGCCAGAGCGTACTCGTATGTCTCTCGACAAGCATCCTGACACTGGGTAACATCGGTCTCGGAATCGGAGGAATAGGAACGGAATACTCCTTCTCGATATTCCCCGACTGGACGCTCTACTTCTTCTCGTTCCTGATGCTTGTGGGAAGACTCGAACTCTTCACAGTCTACTCGCTCTTCACACGTGATTTCTGGCAGAGCTGAAGCTTCTCCGGAGAAGAGAGAAATCTCAGTCATTTCATCACCCAAACCCGTACTATTTCATCACCCATTACCTCATTTTGGTCACAAGTATAACTTTGCCCTCCGGATATTTTGACAATTTCGACCACT
>CAVFVX010000164.1:0-4207 GCA_963626075.1 Acutalibacteraceae bacterium | reverse complement strand
GGTTTTGACAATTGCTGAAGGTGGAAGTATCTCTCTTCCTGACTATGACAATACTGTAGGTTGAAACATTATTCTCCAGCATAGAAAAGTCAAATTGAAATTTTATTTTGCAAAATAGAAGAGGTGACTCTAGAATTAAAACATATTTTTCAGGAGTCAAAAAAAGATGAAGGAAGACCAAAGTTTACTAGGCCCAATCTCCCTTCATCAAGTGCAAAAATGCCTAAACAGTCTGCCAAACACTACCGTAAATTTCAAGAGAGCAAGCTACGGAATTTGAAAGAGAGGAGAAAACTTGGCAAGAAGGTAAGGCCGAGGAGATGTCCCTACTGCAAAGAGGCGGAGTGCATGATTCTTCACCAGTGGGTGCTTCGTTTTCTTATTGTTGCCCCGGAAGTAATCGTAAATCTTCTTGTTCCTGTATATAAATGCAAGGCATGTGGCCGTCACATAAGGGTACTACCGAAGCAGTGTCATGTTCATCACCAGTATTCAAGCATGCTCATTCTTTATGCTTTGAGGCGTTATTACCGGGAAGGAAGATACGTCCGCATGAGGTGGCTGGATCCGTCACTGATGCGGCGGTGGGTGAAGAAGTTCGAGGAGAATGCAAGGACCTTCGAGAACCTCATTCTCAAAGGTTTCAGAAGAGCACTCGAGGAGATTCCGCCCTTCTCAATTTTATTCCGGATTGATGTCAAAATAATGAGGGGAGATGAGGTTTACGGATTTTTTCGTGAAAACCAACGTCCGTTCACTCTCGCCGTATGTCTCTGATGCCTTTAGGCTGAAAAGAGCCTAAAAAGGCGAAGGAGAAAACTCATGCCAATGAGCAGAACAGAAGAAAAGGCACTGTTCAGGTTCAACATCATCTTTCCGCTGACGAACAACACACTCCCGAGAGGCGCCAGAAGCAGGATGATCAGGGACATATGTGCCAAGGAGTACAAGATTCCGTATTCGAAGAAGACTCACATAAGTGAGAATACGGTTTACGGCTGGTACCGCACCTACATCAGGGAGGGAACAATCGATTCTCTTGCACCGAAGGAGAGAAATGACAAGGGGAAGAACCGCAAACTCACACCTGAGGCTCTTGAGGAGCTTCTGAAGAGGTACAAGAACAAGGAATACTATGTACCGACAAACGTCATGGTGGAGAATGCGGCAAGAGATGGCGTCTTCACAAGTGCAGATACCATCGGAATGGGAAGGATTTACCAGATTCTACGCATCGAAGATGCCAATTCCTGCAATCCTCACGAGAAGGACCGCAGAGCATTCAGAGCTCCCGAGATCAACGATCAGTGGCAGAGCGACGCGATGCACGGCAGACCATGTCTACTCAATGACGGGACGATGATAGTCCCCAAGATGTTCGCCTGCATCGACAACCGCAGCCGTCTCGTCTGTTATTCGGCGTGGTACAGAGCAGAGACTGCAGAGTGTTACATGGACTGTCTCTGGAATGCCTTTCAGATTAGGGGCTTACCCCGTACATGCTTCTATGACAACGGTTCGAGTTTTAGAGACGAAAGGCTGAAATTGGGATGTGCATCTCTTGGTGTACAATTGATTTATGCACGTGCATATTCGCCTCAGTCAAAAGGTGTTATTGAAAGATTCAACAGGACGGTGAGGCAGCAGTTTCTGAGCCGGCTTCCCGATGAGCCGATTACACTCGATGAACTGAATGAAAGATACCAGAAGTGGGTAGATGAATACAACAGGAGACCTCACTCTTCTCTTGACGGCAAGTCTCCTCTTCAGTGTTACCTCTCGGAGGTGAAGGCTATAAGACAGGCACCGGAGAACCTTCCACTTTACTTCAGGGCAAGGGAGGAAAGAATAGTCAGACAGGACAGAACAGTCAGCCTCGACAAGACTTACTACCAGGTTCCTCTCGGGTATTCGGGAAAGAAGATTGAACTCAGATTCTTCGAAAGCGATCCGGAGAACACCATGGAAGCTTTCTTCAACGGTAAGAGCATCGGCATGATCAGGAAGGTCGACAGAGAAAGGAACTTTGACATTCGCAGGGGCAAGTAGGAGGAGATACATATATGTATAAGGATGAGAAGAATTCAGACCAGAATCTTAACGTGCCGATCATGCAGTTCTTCGAGATGAAGAAGGCTCCCTTTCCGCAGGCCCTGGGAGCAAAGGACATCTATGTTCTTCCTCATGTGAGGGAGACAGCCGAGATGACGGAGTTCGCATTCCAGAACGGAATGTTCTACGCCGTCATCGGGGATGTGGGCTCGGGTAAGACAAGCGCGATACGATATGCATGTGCACGACTTGAGACGAAGCGTGCCACCGTGATAAGCCTCGTCGGCGGCATGTGGAGCTTCACCGAGTTTCTGCGTCAGATCCTGGCGACATTCGGGGTGGACATCCGCAATTACCATACGGCAACCATGGTCAGGATGGTTCAGGACAAACTCCTTGCCATCCAGACAGACGGCAGGAAGTGCATCTTCATGATAGACGAAGCGCACCTGTTGAGAAGCGATGTCTTTGCCCAGCTCCACATACTCAGTCAGAGAGAAGAGAGCAAGGGGCCTCTGTTCTCGCTCATGCTCTGCGGGCAGGAGGAGCTTGCAGAGAAGCTCTCCTCGCCGACTGCAAAGCCGCTGATGAGCAGGATTGCCTCCGGTTATTACATCCCGCCTCTCAGAAAGGAAGACTTCATAGCATACATCGACCATCATCTCCTTCTTGCCGGGCGAAAGGAACAGGTATTCGACGACCTCGGTCTTGATGCTCTCTGGCAGGTGAGCAACGCGAACCTGAGGGAGATAGGAAGAAATGCACTCCTTGCAATGCAGTACGCGGCAAACAACGGACTCTATACGGTAACGGCGGAATGTGTCCGTAAGTCACAGCGTCCGCTATGGAACAGCTGCAGTCACAGTGAGGAAGCCGTAAATTCCATACCGGATTTCTCGGGAGGCAGACGTGGCTAGAAAGTATTTTGAAAGAAACAGAAGAAGTGAACTCCTCGTTTCCGATTACATCGACGGGTCGAGGACTCTCAACAGGGTGATAGGAAGTACAGTGCTGCTGTACCTGATGGCGGATGAAAGCCTCGACAGCATCACATACAGAAGACTGGCGACATCGGCAAGAGCAATAAGGGACCGTACTGAGCCCAATAGACGGATGCCTGCTGTGGATTACAGCGGTCAGCAGTACCTCTTCAGGGATGAGGATATTGAATATTTGACAGGAGACAGCCATGAACACAAGAGATAAGGAGAAACTGAACAGGGCAACCGAACTTGCTGCAGATTCCATCTACAGCGTTGTTGACGCGTACGTCAGGGTGCTGGAAACACTCTGCAGCAATGAGCTGGGGAAGTACGGCCATCTGCCACCGTCCCTTCATTTCTCTCCGACAGGACTGGAACTGCAGGACAGCATACGCAGTCTGGAGAACAGGATCAACGACGCCGAGCTCATACTGTTTTCCAGAGTAATGAAGCTTTCGGGAAAGGAGGATATTTTCGAACCGTATATTTGAACGACTACATCAATCCATAATTGGCACTTCCGCCCCTCACTCGCATTACTTACTCCAGTGAGGGGCTCTTCATTTGCCTGGATAAGTGCATAAAAAAGTCCCATCGAAAACGAGATCGGATAACCTGAATGGTGCAGGAGCAAAAGTAAGGTTTAATTCTTCAAAATTAGGCCCAGATTATTTCTTCACATGTGGGGCAAAAGAGTTTTTCAAACTACACAATACTAAAGAAGATTGCGTCAGAGCTACTGTTATGGTTTCTAATGTTACATCAACGCAGAAATCTTTCGTGGATAATGCGGTTGAATTGAAATGTTCCCGTGGCTGGTTATATGCCTCATTGCTGGAAGATGCTCTTTCTTGTGTTGTTGAAGGTGCCACTATCACTTTAGGAAAGAATGCGACTTTGTCTCCAACTTACCTAATAAAGTCTGAGTTTGATGCAAATTTCACGCTTGATTTGAATGGAAAAACAGTCAATCCAATGCTTTATACACAAATTTACGCACGTTCCGTGACGGTCAAAGGAAGCGTAGCTGAGCAGGCTTCTTTCATTTGCGGAACGCGTACAAATGCGGGTACAGGTATAGATGGTGTCTATACTAATGCTGGCTGGCAGATTTCTCCGTACGCATAAGAATCCGACTTTTCCCCGGCTGAAGATTTTTCCCAGCCGAAGAA
>CAVFVX010000163.1:0-4233 GCA_963626075.1 Acutalibacteraceae bacterium | reverse complement strand
TTATTATACCGCAAATTCGAGTATAACGTGGAAAGTCGTCAAGGTTGAGAATGGTGTAGCTCTTGTAATTTCAGATAAAGTCCTGACTAAGGGTATAGATAATGGCACAAATAATGCTTATTTATGGTCAACTTCGCCAATCAACGCCTGGCTCAATAACAGTGGTACTGACGGGTTCATCTATCAGTATGGTCTGACTGGACTTTCTATGGCGACTGTATCGCATACAACAGAAGCTGGAACCGGTCGCAGTACGGAAACATCAAGTGAGAAGGTTTTCCTGTTATCAAAGACGGAAGCTGATTCTTTGTCCGCTACCGATAAAATAGCAAAGACACCTGGTGGTGACCCTGTTGCCTGGATACTTCGTACCCCTGGTAGCAGCAGTGGAAGGTGCTGTATTATTCAAACTGATGGTAGTTATAGTGATTATTATGCTAATTTTACTTCACAAGATACTTATGGCGTGCGTCCTGCATTCTATCTGAATGTTGCTAAGAATTAAGTAGTTCAACATACAACAGCCCTCGGTATCAGGGGCTGTTTAAGTTAACTGGAAAGCATCTCGGAGAAATCCGGAGGTTCTGCTTCCCGTGACTGCCTGCTCCGATGCGATGCCTTCTGTTTTCGTTTTCTTGCCTTCGAATTTTTGCTCTGTCTTCATGATTGGTGATGCGTTGGGGGCTTCCTGATGGGACAGGTCTGTGGTAGACTCTCCTTGATAGATGTTGTTCTCCAAAACATGTTTATCATGCGCGCCCCAGGTTCGATTCCTCGGGCGGCATTTTCTTTTTGTCTTCCTGCGATTTTTCTTGACAACTGTTGTTTCGAGGCTGGATTCTTCTTCTGACAAAAGGAGAAACAGATGAAGAAAAGCTTTTTCGTCATTACCCTGGTTTCCGTTCTGTGCATGCTGCTTCTGGCTTCATGCGCAAGCACTGCGGAAAACGAAGACATGTCCTGCCTTGCGCCCGTCAAGGAGGAACTCGATCCGGAGGAGCCGTATGATGCATATCATCACGGGCTGTTCCATAATCAGACGTGTACGTATTCGACTACACTCCGTGACGGGAATACGGAGTATCCCGTGGGGGAGACGACCGTTACCTACTCGTCGTTCATCCCCGATGATTTCCAGGTGAAGTCATCCCTCTACATCATTCTCATTCCTTCCGGCATGACCGCCGAGGAATTCTCGCTCTCCGAGACCGGTCTCGAGTGGATCAGACTTGCAGAGGATGACGACGATCCGTTCGCCCTCGTCTTCGTCGAGCCGCAGGACGGCGGGGAATGGAATACATCCGAGAGCGCTGACGGACGCGACGAGGCTGCGGTGGCTTACGCTGTATTCACTTCCGTACGTGACAAGGCATCGGCTGAGAACGCATTCATTTCCGTCGACAAGTCGGGCGTGAGACTTGTGGGCTACGAAGAGGGTGCTGATACTGCTGCCATCTGGGCTTCCGCATGGCCGCAGCTCTTTGCGAACGTGACGCTTGTCAATCCGACGCAGTTCGACGGTGAGAGAATCAACAGGTGGCTCGACAGCACCATCTATCCCTATGCCATCGACGGCAATGGTGGATACGACATGGGCATGACGGGTCGCGATGTTGCGATGCCGTTCTTCATCTACTCGAAGGATAAGAACCTTGTTAAGGAATACACTTCTCTCTGGACCTCAATCAATGAGAACTGCCTCAATGATGATACTTCCCGTGACCGCTCTCTCGAGGTTGTCGAAGTATTGAAGAACTCGAAGGCTTCAACCATCTACAATCACGCGAAGAACAACAACAGGTTCCTGGGATATCCCGGTGGAACGATCCGCGGCGTATTCTACGACTACGACAGCGTCGAAGGCTTCAACGCCGTATGGGAGGATGATTCAATCGACGGCTATACGAGAAGATGGATGACATACGTTCCTTCGTCCTACGACGGAAGCTCCTCCGTTCCTCTCGTGGTTGCTCTCCACGGGTCTTCGGCGTCGATTACCGACCTTCCGGAGGAATCGAGATGGTCCGATGTCGCCGACGAGTACGGCTTCATCGTCGTATTCATCCAGGGCTATCCCGCGGGAAGCCCGAATCCGTATCCGGCATGGTTCACCTATGCAGGTGCCCAGGTTGATATCGATTACATAAAGGCAGTGGTGGGAAAGGTGCAGGATAAGTACAACATCGACAGTGAGAGAATGTATCTCACGGGTCATTCGATGGGATCCATGATGACCCAGATGTTCGCTTCCTCCGCCGACAGAACGTTCTTCGCTGCATACGTTCCCGTAGGCTATGCTCTCGCTGAGCCTTATCTCAAGCAGTTCAACGGTGAGAACTATATGAACGGGGAGGAGAATACGGTGACCATCCCCGTATGGTTCATGAAGGGCGAATTCGATCTCAACGGCAACAGAATCGACGGTACTCCCGGCGGCGACACCGAGGCTCTCTATTTCTGGGCCGATACTGTCGACGGACTCGGCGAGATATCTGAAGCGTATGACGAGAGCGGGAGAACCGACCTCGACGTAACGCTCCCCGTGGGCAAGTATCTGACATACTCCTTCTCCCTCGACGGAGCGGATGTAGTCAAGTACACCAGAGTCATGCAGTCGCCTCATACCTATATGGCTGAGGAATCGAAGCTTGCATGGACATGGCTCAGCTCGTGGTCTAGAGATGCCGAAGGAAGATCCTACTACAACGGAGTAGAAGTAACCATTAAGAAGTGATCTTTCCCTTCATAATATGAATACGGGCCTCCGGTATGTGCCTTCGGGTGTCGCAGGAGGCCCCGTCTCTTCATATGAATGCAGCGCTGTGGGGGATATATCTACCTTCCGGGGATTGTGATGCTGTCTGCTGGCGTACTGTTCTTTTCTCTGTGCCCCGGTTCTGCGGTGGATTGAACAACTGCTGTCTGCCGGCGTCCTCTCTGCTTCTTTCTCCCAGTTCTACGGCTGGGGATGACAGTGGTGTTATGCTATGCGGGGATTCCTCAGCGTCCGGGGACTGACGACGGGAGCTGACGACAGGCTTTGTCAGAGCTCTCCTTCTGCTCTCCCTCCCGGGCGTCAGCTGTCTCCTTCTTCAGCCTTCCTGGCTCCCTGATGCCTTCTCTTCGGATACCTCGCGTTCAATGGCCTCTATGTCGGAAAGCGGAAGCTTGAATAGCCCGGCTATTTCCTCCGGGGAATATCCTCCGCGGATGATTGCCTTTCTCGCAAGGTCAAGCCTTGCTTCCATGATACCTTCTTTTACAAGTTTCTCGATAATCTCACACATATCTTCTCCACGGCTTTTCTGATGGTGTTTACTTCGCTTTCGATTCCGGGAAATCTGTCGGATACGGAGCTGTGCGCCCTGCCTTCCCGTATTAATTTCGGGTGATATGAAATACCACCCGCTGCCGTCTTCCGACGTTCTGTTTTCTGTTCTTCGTTTTCATGCTCCGGTGGAGACGGAAACACGTACACCGTCCTCTGCGGTGTTCTGATATCCCGCAGAATTTACGATGAAGCTTAGTCCTGCCTCTTCGCCCGGGCTTACCAGCCCTCGATGTGAGGAGAATGCCTACTCAGCCTTGGGCTGGGTCTTCATTTCTTCGGCAAGCTTCTCAACGTCAGAAAGTGGAAGCTTAAAAGCCTTTGCAATCTGCTCAAGTGTAAGCTCTCCCTCAGCTATGGATTCTCTTGCAAGATCAAATCTGTCTTCCTTGATTCTTTCTTCCATTACTGCACACATAGTTCCTTCTCCTTCTGAAGTTTTCTTCAGTTCTTTTACTCTGTCTCTCAATACTTCATTAATCATATCTGATGGATTCACACATGAGAAGTCATGCATGAGCTCCTATCGGATTATTTGTGTCACGGTAGGCTCCGTTCACATAAATAATGTGCGCCCCGTCGTCGAAAGGCTCATAGCCCAGTTCCCTTATCCTGTTCTCAATATGGTAGAGAGGAAGACCCTCTCCGAAGTAATCAGTCTCCGTGATGAAAATCGTATAGCGGTCGGGGAGATTCCTGTATTTCTCTCCTTTCTTGAGAAGGGTTGAATCCACAAACGCCGCCGTGAATCTTGCCCGCCTCCTGAGATTGTCGTTTTCGGCTCTCTGGACTTCGAAGTGGTAAACCTTGCCGTCCTTGTCGGTCGCAACTATATCGAGTCTCACTTCATTTGTTAAAACCTTTCCGGCGGGCGAAGTTGTGCTTCAGCACTCCACCCCGACGCT
>CAVFVX010000162.1:0-4266 GCA_963626075.1 Acutalibacteraceae bacterium | reverse complement strand
GTCAGCTTCATCTCGATACCTCTATTTATAAATGTAGCCCAAGTTCGAGGAATTCTATTCATGCATCAGAGAAAAATTCAGAAATTTTACTCGCTTTCATCTCGGCGATTGAAGTTGCCGAGAATTCCCGCTTGTTATCTTAAATTATAACCCTTAATCATAAATCGTCTACAAATAAAGGACGAAAATTTTAAATAGAAGATATAATAGTGTTAAACGTCTTTAAATTAGAGACTATATTGCAGAATTACGATAGACCGTAAAAGGTGTAGAAAAAAGTGTAAAATAAAGTGTAGAATAAGTGTATATTAAATCGGCTGTGACAGTTGTAAAAGTGTAGGATAAATCGTATCATTCAGACATGAAGGTTAATGCTGATTTTCCACTTGAGACAGAGTTCTGTGAATTCAAGACTTCTCTTTCCGAGTTGGACAAGGGAATCGAAGCCATGGCGGCTATGCTGAACAAGCACGGACGGGGCGACGTCTACTTCGGCGTGTCGAACGACGGGGAGGCGGTCGGACTCAGAGACCAGGTAGGAACAGAGACAGTAAAGAAGATAGAGACGAGAATCGGTGAGATTCTGAAGCCCCGGGTCGTTCCCACGATTGCCCTGGAGGACTACGACGGCAGAAAGGTCATACACGTCTCGGTAAGAGGAAACAGGAAACCGTACTCGAGTTCGGGAGACTACAGAATCCGTGTCGGAAGCTCGAACAAGAAGATAGATCCGGAGCTTCTGGGAGAGCTTTTCTTCGATTCCGAATCCTCCTCGCTAGAATCGATAGAGTGCATAAACCAGGATCTGACTTTCAATACACTGAAATACTTCTATGTGAAGAACTGCCTCACCATAAACGAGGAGAATTTCGCGAGGAATGCAGGTCTTCTGGTGAACGGGCGCTACAACATGCTCGCCCAGCTTCTTGCCGACGAGAACGACATATCGATAAAGGTCGTACGCTTTGCGGGGCGCGACAAGACGAAGATGATTTCTAGAAACGAATACGGCTACAGGTGTCTTCCCGTTGCCATGAAGGATGCCAACAGTTATGTCCTCTCCCTCAACGAGACAAGGGTCGACATCGAGTCATCACTCGAGAGAAAGGAGACCAGACTCTTCGACCAGCATGCATTCGAGGAGGCATGGACGAATGCCTGTATCCACAATAGATGGGTGAGAAATGTCCCTCCCGCCGTGTACATCTTCGACGACAGGATTGAAATCGTCTCCACGGGAGGTCTTCCATTCGGTTATACGAAAGACGACTTCTACGGAGGAGTCTCGCATCCGGTTAATCCCGGACTCTTCAGAATAATGGGACAATTGAACCTTGTGGAGCAGACGGGACACGGCAACCTTGTGATAGTCGATAAGTACGGAAAGGATGCATTCAGCATAAACGAGAACCACATTACGGTTACGATACCTTTCGCCTTTTCTCCTTCCATGAAGAGTGTGGATGTTTCCGACCTCTCTGTGACGGAAACAAAGGTCATCATGGCTCTGAAGGACAATCCGACTTTCACACTTAAGGAGATTGCCGCTTTCTGTCATCTTGGAACTTCAAGGATCTCGGTTATAATCAGCGCTTTGAAAAATCGCGGAAAGCTGGTGAGGGTCGGCTCGAAGAAGAACGGCTACTGGAAGGTTGAATAACACGGGGCAGTACAACATTCTCTTGCAAATCGGGGAAAGTAACAGATAATTATCACCATGGATAAAATCGAAGTAAGATTTGAAGAGAAGGTGTCCGAAATCGACGCCTTTTCAACTGTCGCATATGCTCTTTCGAGGCTCAATGTCACGGAAAGCGCATCGAAGTACGATTACCTCGCGAACCCCGTCGTGGGCGCTCTCGTCAACGGTGAGGCGTGTCCGCTGGGTAAGAGACTTACGTGCTCGTCGGAAATAGAGCCGATACATGTATTCGATCCTCTCGGAAGAAGAATATACCGTCACTCCCTGTGTTTTCTTCTCTCCCTCTCGTCGAGGATGTGCTATCCCGAACGCAATCTCGTAATCGGCCACTCGCTCGGCGACGGCTACTACTTCTCGTACGACGATGATTCGACCGTTACGGACGAGGAGGCGGATACAATACGCAAGAGGATGTTCTCTCTTGTTGCCGAAGCCAGGGAAATCGAATTCAGAGCGCTCAGCGGCGACGATGCCGTGAAGACGTTCCGCGCTCTCGGAAGAAAGGACACGGTCCTTCTTCTCGAGTCACTCAACGACGCCGTTTCATATATCTACCGCCTCAACGGCTACGCACAGGTTTCGTACGAGCCTCTCGTACCGAACACCTCGGTACTCTCGGTCTTCGAACTGAGACGCTATGGTGATAAGGGCTTCCTCCTGAGGTACCCCGTTTCGACCTCGGTAAGGGAGATCATCGCTCTCAGGGATAATCCGCTTCTCTTCAGGGTTTTCGAGGAATACAAGGCCTGGGGAAGAATACTCGGCGTAAGAAGCCTCGGGGAGATGAACGCGTTAAACATCTCGGGCGGCATGAGCGAGTACATAAAGCTCAGCGAGGACCTTCACAGACGCAAGATTGCGTCGATTGCAGACGCAATATCTGCAAAGGGCGCGAGAATCGTCTTCGTCGCGGGGCCGTCTTCATCGGGTAAGACGACATTTGCAAAGCGCCTCTGTGAGCAGCTGAAGCTCCTGGGGTACGAGCCCTTCAAGCTCAGCCTCGACGACTACTACAATCCGCCATCCCAGGCTCCGAAGGACGAGAAGGGAGAGCCCGACCTCGAGGCACTGGAGGCACTCAACGTCGAGCTCATCGACCGCAACATGTCGGACCTCGTGGAAGGAAGAAGCGTCTGCCTTCCGTCCTACGACTTCAATACGCATCTCACTACATTCTCACCCGTTCCCGTGAAGATGGGGGAGAAGACGATAATCGTCGTGGAGGGTATCCACGCACTCAACCGTAAGATTACATCCTGCATCGACGAGAAGTATGTCTTCAGGGTGTACATATCTGCGCTGACGCAGTTGAACCTTGATGACGCAAACCGAGTCTCGACATCGGACAACAGACTCCTCAGGAGGCTCCTCCGGGATTACCGCTCGCGCGGTATGAGTGCGGAGCGCACTCTCCATATATGGCCGAGCGTCACGAGAGGGGAGACAAGACATATATTCCCCAACCAGAACAACGCCGACGTGATGTTCAACAGCGCTCTCGATTACGAGATAGCAGTCCTCACTCCTTTCGTGAGACCTCTTCTGAGATCCGTGAAGAAGGAGGAGGGAGAGGCATATACACTCTCTCGTCGTCTTCTCGCATTCATCGAGAACGTCTATCCCGTGTCTTCCGTGTATGTTCCTTCCGATTCGCTTCTGAGGGAGTTCATAGGACAGTCGGACTACGAGTGAGGATAAGATGAGCATAGCAATAGTTACAGGTGCATCTTCCGGAATGGGACGAGACTTCGTTCTCGCCCTGGACCGTGACTACACCTTTGACGAGATATGGGTAATCGCAAGACGCAGGGAAAGACTCGAGGAACTCGCGGGAAAATGCAGAACGAAAATCGTTCCTCTTTCACTCGACCTCTCTCTCGAGGGTTCTGCCGGTGAAGTCGGAAGACTCCTTGAAGAGAGAAACGCGAGAGTCGGGGCACTCGTCAATGCCTCGGGTTACGGTGTCTTCAAGGCATTCAGTGAGAGCCCGGGTAAGGAGATGGCGGGAATAGTAGACGTCAACGACAGGGCACTCGTAGCAATGACGAGCACTGTTCTTCCCCACATGGACAGGGGCTCCTTCATCATAAACATGGGCTCCAACTCCTCTCATCAGCCCGTTCCGTACATGGCGGTATATGCCGCATCGAAGGCATTCGTACTCAGCTTCTCGCTCTCCCTCGGGGTGGAACTCAAAAAGAGGGGAATACGGGTTCTATGCGTATGTCCGGGGTGGATAAAGACCGAGTTCTTCGACCGTGCCGTCAGAGATAACACTACAATCGTCTACTACGACAGATACTACGAGAGCAGGGACGTCGTCGATAAGGCACTGAAGGACCTGAAGAAGGGAAAATCCACGTCAATCCTCGGCTTCCCCGTGAGGATGCAGGTGAGAATGGTGAAGCTTCTTCCGAAGAAGTGGGTGATGCATATCTGGTGCAGACAGCAGAAGAAGCTGTAAATCCGTATTGAGCCCTTCTTAAAAGATATTGTGCCCTCTGTATAATTTCTTCCCGCAGTCTCTTTTCTGTTATATACTGAGGGGAGAGAGCAGGCAGAGT
>CAVFVX010000161.1:0-4327 GCA_963626075.1 Acutalibacteraceae bacterium | reverse complement strand
GTAAATCAACCTCTTTCTGAGGTGAATATAAAAAAGGAGAAAACTATGAAAAAAGTATTGGTAATCGCACTTGTACTTCTCGTTTCATTCGGACTTTTCGCACAGGGCGCAAGTGAATCTTCGTCTGCAACAAAGACAAAGATCTACGTTCTCGGACCGACTCCCGACCACGGCTGGACAGCACAGGCAGGCGCTTATGCTCAGCAGAAGTGTGAGGAAATCACAGCAGCGGGAAAGTATACGGCAGTCTACATGGCAGCTTCCTCTGGTGAGGAGCAGGTCGACCACTGTAACACGATCGTCGCTAACGACGACGCAGTCGGTGTTGTCATGTTCGCTCTCGAAGACAGCGCAGCAGCAGGACAGGAAGCTCTCTATGCAGCAGGCATTCCGTTCATTTCATTCGACAGATTCATCGAATCCACAATGGACTATGCAATCCTCAACTACTCCGGTAACAACTGGCAGTGCGGCGCAGGCATCGCATACTGGCTCCAGCAGAACGGCATGAAGCCGGGCGACACTGTTGTTGTTCTCTACGGCGACAACGGTACTGTATGTAAGTACAGAGAAGAAGGCTTCAGACAGTTCCTCAAGGGCGAGCTCGACTACTCGGACAACGCTCTCGGACAGAGCTTCCACACGACACAGGTCTGGACAGATGCCGAACTCGATGCAGTATTCAACACATACTCGGTCGTATGTAACTGGTCTGCAGACGGCGCTTACGACTACCTGGAGCAGAAGCTCGAGGAAATCGCGGCAAAGGCAGAGGGCTCACTCTACATCTACTCGATGGACGACGAGATGACATTCGGTATGCTCAACCTCCTCGAAGGTTCCGCACTCAGCGATGCTACAAAGGCAAAGCTCGAATCTCTCAACATCGCAATCTCGGCTATCGGCGGTATGCAGGAGCTCTATGACGTCATGAGCGGCAAATCCACACAGGCAGCAGTTGCAGACAAGTACTTTGACAACATGATGAGTGTCTACTTCAGCCCGTCAATGATGAAGAGCTGTATCGACAAGATGCTCAACTACCTCGACGGCAACTGGTCATACTCCAACGGTGATGTCGACACAGAGCCCGTATGGATCGTTGACAGACAGAACGTCAACCTGTATGAAGGATTCCTCGGACATTAAGTCCCGGCAATACACGGCGGGTGGCACCACCCGCCTCTCTCCCCCCTTCGGATGTGCCTTCGGGCGCATCCGTCTATTAGAAAATCAGAGGAGCACTCATGAAGAAGATTCTTGAGATGACACACATAACAAAGGCCTTCGGAGGATCCAAAGCCCTTTCTGACGTCCACTTCGACGTCGAGGAAGGGGAGGTAATGGCACTCCTTGGCGAAAACGGTGCGGGTAAATCGACACTGATGAATATCCTCACGGGTGTCGTCGCAGCCGACGAGGGAAAGATCAGGTTCCTCGATAAGGAGTACCTTGCTCCGACAATCAAGGAGATGGAGGAAGCGGGAGTCGCATTCGTCCATCAGGAACTCAACGTCATAAACGACCTTACAGTAGCAGACAACATCTTCCTCAGACAGGAGATTACAAATAAATTCGGCTTCATCAACGAAAAGGAGCAGGTGAAGAAGACATCCGGGCTCTTCGAGAGCCTCGGCGTCAACATGGACCCGAACGCCATGGTCTCCTCGCTCAAGACGAGCGAGAAGCAGCTTCTCGAGATATGCAAGGCCCTCTACAGGGACGCAAAGCTTCTCATCCTCGACGAGCCCACGACTGCGCTCTCGCAGGACGAGGTGAAGCACCTCTTCTCAATCATCAGAAACCTCAGGGAGAAGGGAAAGAGCTTTGTCTTCATTTCCCACAAGATGCCGGAGGTGTTCGAGATAGCGGACCGCTACACGGTCTTCAGAAACGGAAGCTTCGTATCTTCGGGATACATCAAGGATACGACCCCGCGTGCAATCGCCTCCGATATGGTCGGCTCGAACTACAGCGACGCCGACTACTATGAACCCAGGCCTCTCGGAGACGACGTCCTCTACGTTCACAACCTCCGCGGCCAGGGCTTCAAAGATATTTCCTTCAGAGTCCGCAGGGGCGAGATTCTCGCATTCACGGGCCTTGCCGGAAGCGGCGCAAGCGAACTCATGCAGGCGCTCTTCGGCGTCATACCCGTCGAAGGAGGATTCGTCGAAGTCAACGGAAAGAAGATTACGGGCAGCATCCGCCGCTTCATGAAGGAGCGCATCGCAATGCTTCCCGCAAACAGGAAGGAGAACTCGGTCATTCCGTCTCTCTCCATCATGGAGAACTTCGTCACTGCAGAGCACGCGATGACGAAGAAGAAGCAGTTCATCGACTTTAAGGGCGACGAGGAGAGATACCTCTCGCAGAAGGCGACGCTGAACATCAAGGCGGAGGACTACAACGACAACATCTCCTCGCTCTCGGGCGGCAACCAGCAGAAGGTCTTCCTTGCGCGCTGGCTCAACACGGGAAGCGAGATACTCCTCTTCGACAACCCCACCCAGGGTGTCGACGTCGGAGCGAAGAGCGAAATCTACAGGCTCATCCTCGATTTCGCGAAAGAGGGCAAGACTGTAATCATCAACACACTCGAGGTTCCCGAGATACAGAAGACGGCAGACCGCTGCTGTGTCTTCTACGAGGGCAGAATCGTCAGGATACTTGAACACTCGGAAGTCAACGAGGAGATAGTAATGGCATATTCTACTGGTGCAATGGAAGGAAGAGAATAAAATGGACGGTAAAACATTAAAGAACACGGCAGGCAGAATCTGGTCGAAATATACATTCATATTCATCATGCTCATAATCATGATCGTCTATGCGATAACAATCACGCTCAACGGCAACACCTTCAAGTGGAGCCACATCGCGGCGATATTGAGCTCGCAGAACACATGTATAGTCGGTACGATGGCACTGGGCATGGCCCTGATCATCATCACGGGTCAGATCGACCTTTCAATAGGATCCTCGCTTGTCCTCACGACAAGTGCCACGATAGTCGCCTTCAACCTCACGGACTCGATTCTCGTCATGTTCCTCACGGCTCTCGTCGTCGGCGCACTCTGCGGCCTCATCAACGGCGTTCTCGTGGGAGTGGCAAAGATGCCTCCGTTCATCGCAACGCTTGGAACGATGCTCATCTACCGCTCTCTCACACTTTCCGTCGTCAGAGAGGTCGATTCCTCCATCTCCGGCTCGAACTCCAGCCAGTTCGCAATGCTCAGAACAAACAGCAAGTACAACTTCCTCAGAATGAAGTTCGGTACCGGAAAGCTCCAGATCGGCTCCTTCTCGATTCCGTACATCACCTTCGTCTTCATTCTGATGGTGGCTATCTTCATCATCATCACCCGCAAGACCAAGTACGGTAAGAGCGTCTATGCAGTGGGCTCGAACGAGAAGAGCGCACACCTTTCGGGAATCAACACGACATTCGTCAAGGTCAGCGTATTCGTCATCACCGGACTCATGGTAGGAGTCGCTTCCATTCTCCAGGCATGCAAGATCGGAAACATCACCCCGGCATCCTCGGGCCAGAGCTACGAAATGTATGCAATCGCTGCCATCGTCCTCGGCGGAATAAGCATGGCGGGCGGTAAGGGAAACCTCCTGGGTGTCTTCTTCGGAGCTCTCTCCTATACGACAATCAACTTCATCATCGTATCGATCCCGTCACTCTCGGTAGATATACAGGACACCTTCCAGGGCCTCGTACTTATCATCGTCATCCTCGTGCAGACGGCATCTCCTCTCATCAGGGAATCCATCCACAGAGCGAAGAGACTGAGAGCAGCGGAGAAGGAAGAGTAAGAAAACTCGAAGAGAATATGAATCACAGGGCCGGGAAACCGGCCTTTTCATCACACTGAAAGGAAGGGATACAGCGTATCAGGAGAATCGGAGAAAAGTTCCTAAAGAAAAGAATCCAATCCGTTGTTGAAGTGATTTTGTTTCTTATTGAAGTTGTTTGTTGAAGTATATCGAACTTGATTGAAGTATCTTATTGAAGTATATTGAAGTAGAAACAGACGGAATTGAAGTTGTTATTGAAGTAGAAAAACAATCGAGGAGAAACATATGACTGTAAACGAATTACTCGGCATAAGCCCTCTGGAAAACGCCAGTGTTGAATTCAAGGCACGTCTCAACCGTGAAGACACGGAAGGCTGGCTGAAGACAGTCGCCGGATTCTCGAATGCCGACGGCGGAACACTGTATGTAGGCGTCGAGGACAAAAGCGGAAAGCTTCTGGGCTTCACTGAAGCAGAGGCGGAAGGTGAGAGAAATTACTTCAACAATACAGTCAATCAGC
>CAVFVX010000160.1:0-4363 GCA_963626075.1 Acutalibacteraceae bacterium | reverse complement strand
TTCAGAAATGAATGCACAGACGAAGAAATCTAAAAAACAAGAAGCGGAAGAGTACCTCAGAAGGGTGAACCCTTATGAGAAACCGCAGCCGGTTGCCTTTAATCTACGAGGATACGATGCATACATCAAGGCCAAAGGTTTGAAAGGTACGGACATAACTTCCGGGATAATGAACAGGTTCTCCGGGGAGAGGTAACCTCCCGGCAGAAGAAACGTCAGTTGAAAATGTAAATGCATTTTTTCAGAGGTAAGAAGTGAATGCATGATTTTCAAGATTTTCTGTCGAATTTTCTGAATGTTGGATTTTGAAAACGCTATATTCTATTTCTGTTGACATAGCTCTTTTTGAAGGCTCAAAAGTAAACAGTTTGCTGTTAGACTGTTTAGTTTTGAGACTATAAACAACGGGAAAAATATTCATGTCAACAAATCTAGAAGAAAGCCTTTGAAAATTGCTTTCAAAAGCGTAAAATTGCATTTAGACTGATTTTGTAAGGTAAATTTGCTCGTAATGAAGCTCAGGCGTGCATTTTTAAACTTTCTGGCAGAAGTAAATGCAGTCCGTTTTGTTTAGGTCTTTTTTAGTTTACAAAATGCTCCATTCCGTCAGCTTTCTTTATTTGATCAAACTAGGACTGAGTACAACATCCTTGGCCGGAATCTTGTAAAGTCCTGATTTTTTTGCGACCTTTTTACCGAAAAACAGGAAGAAGAGATCATAAGCCGAGCAGTTCGAGTAGTTCGGACGAGATATATTGGCAATGTGGTTCGTAATCAGCAGTGCCGTGTCCTGGTCGAAGGTGATGTCAGTGCCCTTGGGAAGGATCCTCCTGAGTTCCTCGTGATTTCTCTCACAGCGGGCCTTCTGGTTGGAATTCATCGCATCGCAGTAGAAGACTCTGGTTACGGGAACATCTCCACCGGCTCTCTCAAGTCCCTCTGCATCCCTGAATTCGGAACCTCTGTCCGTAAGGATGACGGAGAAGAGCTTGAAGTAGTCCTCGTCGCCGAGGATATTCCTGAGGCGGATGAATACGTTCTCCACGTTCTCCTGCGTCTTCACTTCCAGAACATACAGCAGCTGCATGGTACACTGTGGAAACAGAATGGACAGGTATCAGACTGCGGTAGGCCATCTCAAATGCGATTGAGAATGGCCTGGCCGTCATGCCATTACCACTCTGGGGCTGAACTGTTACAATTCAATTTTAGCATAAAGGGCAGGCGAGGCTCACCAGAGGTCTTCAGGAGGATCCGGTGCCGGATTGGAGAGGGAGAGGACCCTAAGGTGGCACCATGCCCTCACCGAAGACGGTCTTTTACCTGTTATTCTCTGGAGGTCGAGGATATACTTTTCAAGGGGAATGTCCCATAGCACATGTCCCGGTTCGTACATGTCCTTGTAGTCGTCGTAGAGATCGTTGTCTATGTCAGAGCAGACAGCGAGGAATCTCTCTTCCGTAACGCTGCCGGAGAGGTAATATCCTTCGACAATCTTCCTTCTTTCACCAATGTTCTCCATAAAGGCCGCAGCTGTTCTGTCTCCCTTCGAATAATAGCTTTCTCTCCTTTCTGAGCGTGTCGGATCTCAGCATTTCATAGAATGGGCGGTCGATGCACTTCCGGAATGCCTTGAATACCTTTTCATAATCGACTCTCATGATCATACCTCCGTTTCCTGGTTTACAGTCCAATGATAGAGAGTGCGGTAATACGCGTGTTAGCTTCTCGGGCTATTTCTCTTTTCCTCTTTCATGCGTTATGCTTTTCTCATGACGACTCTCTTTTTCGATATAGGTTCAACACTCGTTGATGAAAGGAAGGCCTACGACCATCATGCCCTGATGATGCTTGAAGGAAGCGGTGTATCATTCTTCGATTTCGACAGGAAGAGACGGGAACTATACCTTTCGGGTAAGGACGGCAACTCCGGGGCCGCTGCCTTCTTCGGTCTTCCCGAGAAGCCGTGGCCGAGTGAAGACGAGAGCGTGTTCCCCGATGCTCCAGATACCCTCGGGTACCTGAAGGAAAAGGGATATATGCTCGGCATAATCGCAAACCAGCCCGAGGGGACTGTGAGAAGACTTGATTCCTACGGTCTTCTTCCGTACTTCTCCGTCATTGTACCGTCGTTCGAGAGTGGCTTCAGAAAGCCCGACGAGCGCATTTTTCTCAAGGCCATCAGGAAAGCCGGATGCAGGAGAGACGAGGCGTGGATGATCGGCGACAGACTCGATAACGACATCGCACCGGCGCACAGACTGGGGATGAAAACCGTCTGGATACGCTCCGCTCTGTGGGCTCTGACGCCCGTCTCTTTTTCTGACGGTATTGCAGATTTATGTATAAATAAATTATCCGAGCTGAAACTGCTTTTTTAAGAAAATCCGATACATGATTTATTTTATTTGTTTTCTTCCCGGTTGCTGGTGTAAAAAACTCAAAATAGTGTTGGTTCTTCACACATTTTTAACGTAATATTAACTTGTTGTTAACTTCGAAGTAAGCAAAACACACTTCACAAAGGAGATAAGGATATGAAGAAAACAGCAGTCGTTTTACTGTTATCGATGCTTGTCCTGATGTCTGCATTCTGCGGCGGCGGAAAGGAAGCAGCAACGACATCAACAACTTCATCAACAGCCGAGACAGCCGGCACACTTACCGATACGGGAAGCGTAAAGTCAGCTGAAATCCAGGAAAACGTAAAGTATAAGGATACCATCATCATCGGTGTTGCCAACGATATTACAACACTCGATCCCCAGGGATCCAATACTGATGCCAACATGATGGCATTCTATCTCACACACGAGACACTCGTCGACATCGACCCCGATACAGGTGACGTCATCCCGGCACTCGCAGAGAGCTGGACAGTCTCCGACGACGGCTGCACATATGTGTTCACACTCCCCGAGAACGCAACATTCACGGACGGAACGAGAGTCACGAGTGAAGATGTCAAGTACACATACGAGAAGGCACACTCAAGTTCATTTGCAAAGATGAAGGTTGCAGATATCTCCGAAATCGTATGTCTCGATGACACACACGTCCAGATCACTCTCAGCAAGGCTAACCAGGACTGGATCACTCTCATGGCTCACAGAGGCATGTCAATCCTCAGCAAGGCTGCATGCGAGAAGGACGAGAAGACGGGCTGCTACATGGGTTCCGGCATGTTCTCCCTCGAGAACTGGGTTCCCGGCGACTATGTATCGTTCGTAAGATATGACAACTACAGAAAGGGCGCCGCTCCGACAAGAAGAATCGTCTTCAAGCTCTACAAGGAAGCTTCCACAAGACTCATCGCTCTCCAGACAGGCGAAATCGACGTATGTATCGACCCGAGCACGACAGACCTCGACAGAATCCAGGCCGACAGCAACCTCGAACTGGTACAGACACCGGACGTCGTCATGCTTTACATCCCGATGAACATGGAGAAGCCGGGTCTGAATAACGTACACGTCAGAAAGGCTCTCGCTTACTGCACAGACAAGGAAAGCATGATCATCGCAGGCAAGGACGGTCTCGGAACAGTTCACAACAACTACATCAACCGCGGCCAGTTCGGTCTCAATCCCGACATCCACGTATATGAATACAACCTCGACAAGGCCAGGGAAGAACTTGCTCTCTCCGGCTACAAGCCAGGCGAGCTGACATTCCACATCATGGTCGACAAGGAATTCAAGAAGACGATGGCTCTCATCTTCCAGCAGTCTTGTGCCCAGGTCGGCATCAACATCGTCCTCGAGGAAATGGAGACAGCCGCCCTCAAGGGTAAACTCAACGACAAGGCTCTCGACTACGAGCTCTGCATCTATCAGTTCACTGATGACCTCGGGACAGACTACACTCTCCGCAACCAGTGCGGTTCGACTGAGGGTCCTGACGGCGTCAGAGTCAAGAACGGCTCCAACAGGCCTAACATGAAGGATGCCACCTACGACGCAATGGTCGATGCCGCTCTCGTCGAGACAAACACCGAGACAAGAAAGCAGATGTACTACGATATCGAGAACTATCTCGACAATGTATGCCCGCTCATCCCGATCTGCACATCGTACATCAACATCGGTGTGAAGAAGGGACTTGCAGGTGCGATCTGGAAGCCGGATGCAAAGCACGACTTCAGACACATCGCTCTTCCAGAGTGATTGTAAATCCGTAAATCGACAACCCGCGGTGTATGGTTAGGCAACGACCCATACCCGTGGTGATTGATTCTACGTGAACGGGAAACAAGCGGTCACCTCCGGAAGACTGGACAAACTGTCTTCCGGGTGTATTCGCTGAAGCAAAAATCCTCGCAAGCTCTGTTTCGAGGAAATTCAACATAAGAGTAGGTAATATG
>CAVFVX010000159.1:0-4403 GCA_963626075.1 Acutalibacteraceae bacterium | reverse complement strand
TATTCAGCAGCTTAGACAGGCTTTTTATAGTTCATATTTTCTTGAAACCTTTATTCATCAGATATGCATACACATGTTCCTGAAAGACTTTCAGTTCAGACCGGGCCAGTTGTCCGCAGAAAGATTCATCGGGATTCTCGGCAGTAAATCGGCTTTACTGCCGATTTTCCCACATATCTCTTCACAGAAATCCACGGCACAGAGCAGCAGAAAAGGAGTGCTTCGCCGCTTTCTCTGAATCATATTCCGAACTTTCTTTCGAGTTCCGCGTCAACCTCATCGAGAGTGTGTGTTCTTCCCGCCCTGACGGATTCCATCCCCCTTTCCAAAGCGGCATCAATTTCGGTCATATCTGTTCTATGCTGCAGACTGAACGGAAGACAGCTCTCCGGGACATCAGAATAGAAGCATTCTTTGTCGGTCATCTTCATTCATCCTCTTCTTCATACTGTAGGCGGTCCTGTCTCTGAAAGGAATACCCGTATTCAGGGCGTCAGCGGAAAATCCGTTCCCATCTTCTTGCACAGAGGAGAACGGGCATCAGCTACATCCCTTCACTCCTCGAAGGAAGCGAGGAACTTCCTCGTCCTCTCCTTCTGTGGAGAGACGAAAAGGTCTTCGGGCTTTCCCTCCTCGACGATGACGCCGCCGTCCATGAAGGCCGCCCAGGAAGATATTCCCCGTGCGAAGTTCATCTCGTGCGTGACGACGACCATGGTCATCTTATCCTCCGCAAGGCCTCGTATGACACGGAGTATTTCGCGGGTGAGCTCGGGGTCGAGAGCCGAAGTGGGCTCGTCGAAGAAGAGGACCTCCGGGTCGAGTGCTAGAGCGCGGGCAATCGAGACACGCTGCCTCTGCCCGCCCGAAAGCTCCGAGGGATAAGCCTTGGCTTTATCTTCCAGGCCCATGCGCCTGAGGAGCTTCATCGCCTTGTCCTCTGCTTCGGCCTTATTCATCTTCAATACCGCTCTCTCGGCTTCGGTCACATTTCTCAAAACCGAGAAATGGGGAAAGAGGTTGAAGTTCTGGAATACAAGGCCCGTCCTGAGTGCTATGCGCCTTCTCTCCTTCTCCTTTCTGTAGACTGCAACACCGTTCCTGTCCTCGAAGAGGCTTTCACCTTCAATCGAGAGCGAGCCGCCGTCCGCAGTCTCGAGCTGAGTGATAATCCTCAGCAGCGTCGACTTACCCGAGCCGGAGGGACCTAAGATGGAGAGCACCTCACCCTTCTCGAGGGTGAATGAGATATCCTTCAGGACTTCGTTGGCACCGAAGCTCTTACGTATGTTTTCAGCCTTTATCATCTCTTCCATGGCGCTCTCCTCAGCTGTAGTAGTCAAGTTTCTTCTCGATGAAGGCGAATACCTTCGAGACGACGTAGTTCATGATGAAATAGAAGACTCCAGCAAGGAATATGGGCATCGTGGAGAAGACTCTCGAGGACGATGTCTGTGCGACCCTGAAGAGCTCTATCACGCCTATCGTGGAAGCGAGGGCGGTATCCTTGACGAGGGTTATGACCTCGTTGCCGAGAGACGGCATCACGGTCTTCATTACCTGCGGCAGTATTATGTGGAAGAAGGTATGAGCCTTCGTTAATCCGAGGACCTTCGATGCTTCGTACTGTCCCTTGTCCACAGCCTGCAGCCCCGACCTGTAGATTTCGGCGAAGTATGCGCTGTAGTTGATCGTGAAGGCGATGATGGCTGCCGTGAAGCGCTGGAAGGAGAAGCCGAAGATGTAGTACGGGGCGAAATAGAAGAAGATCAGCTGCAGGATGAGGGGTGTTCCCCTCATTATCTGGATATACAGATCCACGATGAACGAGAGGGGTTTGAATCTGCTCATCTTGCCCCTGCAGACGACAAAGCCCAGAGGAAGAGAGAAAACGAGTGTACGTGTGAATACCTTCAGGGACACCAGCATCCCGTTAAGAAGCTGCAGCAGAAGTTTCGCCATTTCTTATTTACCGACGACCGTGATATCTGCTCCGAACCACTTCACTGCAATCTCTGCAAGTGTGCCGTCCGCAGCCATTTCGTTGAGGGCGTTCTGTACGGCATCCCTGAGAGCGACGTCACCCTTTCTGAAGCCGATTCCGTATTCCTCGTTCGAGAGACCTTCGTCGAGAATTCTGAAGATTCCCTTGCCCGAACGTGCAATATTGTCGTTTGCAACGAGGAGGTCCATGATTACCGCATCGACTCCCCCGATTTCGAGGTCCATGAGAGCAGTGAGGTTGTCCTTGAATTCAACGACTTCCTTTATGCTTTCCCTGAAGCCCTCGGTGTCCTCGACTGCGTCCTCGGCAGAAGACCCCGCCTGTACGCCGATTGTCTTGCCCTTGAGGTCGGCCAGCGTTTCGTAGTCCGAATCAATCCTGACGACTGCAACCTGTGCGTTGTTGACATACGGGTCCGAGAACGTCATGGCCGCAAGCCTCTCCTTGGTGATAGTGAAGCCGTTCCAGATGCAGTCGATGTTTCCCGTCTGGAGCTCCTGCTCCTTGGCAGCCCAGTCAATCGGCTGGCATACGAGTTCGACACCGAGGCGGTTGCAGACTTCCTTTGCAGTGTCTATATCGAAGCCGACGATTTCGCCGTCCTCGTCGCGGTAGCCCATAGGCGGGAACGAGTCATCGAGTCCGAGTACGAATTTACCCTTCTCGAGTACCTTGTTCAGGGAATTATCTACAGACGAGTCTTCCTTCGATCCGCCTGCGAAAAGAGAAAGAACAGTAAAAGCGACAAGTAACAGAGCTATTGTTTTCTTCATGGGGGATAAACTCCTATGGAGAAAAGTATAGTTATTTTCAATATGCATGAAAAGTGCATATCTATACAGCTATCTCCTGTTTATGCACAAATTTCAGGTATTTTTATCGAAAACCGCACCAAAGCAACATCCTCCACAAAACACCGCCATCTCGGAATATGATAACGCAGTACCTCCTACAAAGACGCAGCATAACACAGGAAAAAGGATGCCCTGCAAAAAGAAGAGGCACTCCCCTTTTCGAGAATGCCTCCGGTTCTGTCAATGAAGTAATCAGTTTTCTGAAGATTACTTCCAGATTGGATAAAGTGTGATAGTCGGGCCAGTGTATTTTTCTCCGACAGCAATTTTCCTTCCGTGAGTATCAGAGTAGTCCGATCTGGTGTGCCAGCCATCGAACACTTTCCCTGTCATCTTCCAGGTAGAAGGACATTCGGCGATTGTTATTTCAGTACCGAAGTCATAGATTTCTGAATCAAAATCCTCGCCTTCAGTCTGGCCGTACTTGGTAGAATAATGGACCACACATGTCGTTTTCTTACCAGTCCATTCGACTAGAGTTTCATTTTTACCAAGCTCCCACTCTACAGCCTCATTATTGTAAATTGAACCTTTCTTCCTGTCGACTGTGATTTTAGCATTTTCGTTTATCTTGTTGAACGCACTGTCACTTATCTCATACACACTGTTCGGGATGGATACAGTTGTCAGGTTACTGCAGTAGCTGCAACACCCTCCTCCGATTTCCTCAAGTCCCTCGGGGAAAGCGATTGATGTTATCTTCGAATACGCGAAGCAACTATCCTTGCCTATAGCTGTAAGAAGAGAACCTTCCTCGAATGTGACTGACTCGAGACTTGTACAGTTAGAGAAGCATCCATCTCCAAGGACTGTAACGCTCTTGGGGATAACAACACTCTTCAGGCTTGTACAGCTATAGAATCCCATGATGGCTGAGACCTGGGCGCCTTCCTTGAATGTAATCTTCTCAAGTTTTGTGCAGTTATTAAAACTGTCGACAACCAGGACCGAGCTGGGGAATGTGACTGACACGAGATTTGTGGCATTATCAAAACCGTCTACGGAAACAACCGGCTCTCCCTCATGCGATGCCGGGATGACGACATCGGTTACAGTATCACGGTACTCATCAAGAAGAGTTACTTCCCATCCGTAACCTTCAAGATACTTATAATCAAAATACGGCTGCACAGTATATGCATTTATCGTGATATCCTTCGTAACCGTGATTTCCTGTCCCGGGTCATAGACTGTCTCATCGCCGTCGATTGTCCAGCCCGAGAGATTCTCTATTCCCTTGTACTCCTTGGGAAGAGTGTATTTGCTTCCGTCCCTGACTGTTTCCGTGCCGAGGGTTTCTCCGTCATTCTTTATCGTGACATGATGGAAGAACGGATCCTCACCGCACGAAACCATTATCGACAGAACGATGAGAATCAGAACTGTCAGTGCAAGATGCTTTTTCATTATATACCTCTTGTTGTAATGTGTTATTTTTGGAACAAAATACTATAAAAAAAAACATCTGCAAGACTTTTCTTTTTCCGATTTTCCGAATTCTGTCGGATGATTAGTAAGAATCTTGTCGGATATTTGCTCCTAAT
>CAVFVX010000158.1:0-4574 GCA_963626075.1 Acutalibacteraceae bacterium | reverse complement strand
CCACCGTTTCCCGTGTCATAAACGGCTATCCGTACGTGAAGAAGGCAACGAGGGCGAAGGTCCTGAAGCTCATCGAAACGAGGAACTACATTCCGAACGAGACAGCAAGAAACCTCGTCACGCAGTCGACGCACCTCATCGGCATTCTGCTCTCCGACATAAGGACCACACAGCATACCGACGGTATCTACTACATAGAGAAGGAACTGATAAAGCAGGGCTACTCCTGCATAATATGCAACACGGGCTCCTCCCATGACTCCATGACATCCTACATCCAGATGCTGAGCCAGAGGAACGTTGAAGCTATAATCCTCATGGGTTCCACCTACCAGAACGAAGAGGTTGAGAAGGCCGTCTCGTTATATACTCCCAATATTCCAGTCGTCATCTGCAACGGCTCCCTCGGCGGCGAGAACACCTACTCCATCGTCTGCGACGAGGACGACGGTGTCTTCAACGCCGTGAAGCTGCTTCACGACAACGGCTGCCGCAGCCTAGCCTTCGTCTACGACAACCTCACACCGAGCAACAGGCGGAAGATGGACGGCTTCAGAAAGGGAGCTGAGGAATTCGGCTGCGACATTGACGGAAGAATCGTCAACGCACACGGCGAAATCGACGACATGTACAGGGTGATGAGGGATTTCATCGAAACCCACTCCGAAACAGACGGTATCGTATTCTCCGAGGATTTCATAGCAGTTGTCGCCCTGAGGCTCTTCCACGACCTCGGGATAAAGGTTCCCGACGACATACAGGTCATAGGAATAAATAACTCACGCTTTGCCGAAATCGGTATTCCTCCCGTCACCAGCCTCGACAACAGGCTCTACGACATAAGCATGACCGCAGCGAGAACGGTGCTCTCGCTCCTCAGGGGTGAGACGGCAACAAAGAAGGTTCTCGTATTCTCGGAGATAGTGAAACGCAAGTCGACGAAAGAGTCGTAACTACGAGATGAAGCATCTCTCCATCTCCTCCGTCTCCGTGCGGGATATCCCGTAAAGGGAAGCGAGTCTTCTCCAGTTCGAGGAGACTACCCCGGCAATGCTTTTCGAAAGCGATGCCGCTTCGTCCTTTTCCAGGCCGTAGTATCTTGCTGTCTCTATGGCAGTATCGAGATCGAGGGCGTTGCTGTCTTCGTCGATGTTCAGCGAAAGAGCGCCGCCGTACTCTGACGGATTGACGTCATAGAGAGGAGAGAGGACAAACGAGTTTCCGCTGATGAGAAAACCGTGATTACGAAGATGGTCGTCGGTATTCGTCACACATATGCTGAACACAATCCTCTTCCAGAGTTCCTCAAGGTCCTTACCGGGTCTCGTACTGTACATTCTGATTACTTCGGCAATATCGAGATAGGAGGAACCGTCGGAAGCGCTGCTGCCGTCGCTTCTGCCGAGGGCGGAGAGAGCTGACATGAAGTGAATACGTTTTCCGCCGTTTCTGTCGAATCGCTTCGTAAGGAATGTGCTGCCGTTCTTACTGAACCTCTCACACCGGGCATCAACGACATCGAGACCGCAGAGAGATGCAAGCGCATGACACACCATCTCCCATGCCCCGATATCCCTCTCATCACTCCTTGACGGGAATTTCGCCATCCAGAGGGAGGAGTCCGGAGCGACCACGCTCGCCTTCGGCCTCGCTCCGCCGAGGGAGGATCCCGGAGCAAGCAGGAGTTCGAGGTACTCCTCAATCTCCCTTTCCGTTCCCTCGTCACTCTCGAGAGCAAGTGATGCACTCTCGAGCTCTCTGAGGCTCGTCCATACGGGAACCGGATTGCGGCTGTCCGAGAGAAATGGGCCGTCGGATTTTTCACGGAACCTGAGCCCTCCCATTCGGGATGTATCATCGACTCCGAGAAGGAAATCAAGAGCCGTCAGACGACGTATGCTCCTGTTCTCTCTTTTCGCATTCTCGCTCTCCCTTCTCTTCATCAGTACACGTCCCCATCTGTCGGGAGACGAGTCCGAGAAGAGGCCGAAGATTTCCTTACCTGACGGAAGAAACTGACGTCCGCGGAACGGATAAAGGTCGGGGTCGAGAAAGACTCCGCTGTGCTCTTCAAGCCAGAGAGGAGAATACTCAAACGAGAACACTTCCTTCCCCTTGCTGGAGGATGAGTACAGAGTACCGATTAGAACAGGAGAAGGCGCCAGCCAGTCTGCATACACAAGAATCTCCCTATCCATCTTCCTTCTCCTTCCTGCTCGAGCGTTTTCTCGTAACAAGTCCCAGATCCTGATAGGTTCTTCCTACAACGTCATCGGCAGCTATCTTCAGAAACTCCTTCTGCATGGCAAGAGCTCTCAGTACGGCCATGTAGTTTCCGATTGCAACGCTCTGGTCCCCCTTCTCGATCTTCGTCAGCGTCTGCCTGCTTATTCCCGCCCTTTCGGCAACGAGGACGGCGCTGAGATTTCTCCTCAGCCTAGCAAGCTTTATATTCTCCCCCATCGAAGAGAGTATTCTCTCCTCACCGGGGAACAGGACAACGGTATCTCTTCCCATAACGTAAATAAATATAATCGTTTCAAGTCGTATTGTAAATAAATAGCGTCGTTACGAAAAAGAGGAACCGTTCCACTCTGAGGTAGGCAACCTCTATACGGTTCCTCTGATAACTCAGCCATAGATGCCGGATGAAGTGAACAAAATAATATCCGTATAAGTGCCGTAAGGCTTATTCACTTAATCAATCCCCATCCCATACGTCAGACAGCGCCGACGCCTACTCAGAGTGAGGGAGGAATCGTCATCTGTCCAGATACAAAATTCGCCCGTAAAACGGCATAACTGGCGAATTTTGGAACTTCTCAACCCTTTTCGGATATTGTTCAATTATTCCGGAGGTCATTTCCCCTGTCATTTTCGGGACAGAAAACACCGAAAGACCGGAGAAAAGAAAACTGTTGAAATTCCCTGTGTTCCATCTCCAACATGCCTCAATGGTATCAGATTCTTCATACGACCGTTTCCACGGTCCGGAAGGAGAAAGACAATGAGCATTGAATCGGCAACCGATGACTACCCAAGACGGCTCATAAGCCTCGTCGAGAGCGGTAATGGAATATTCACCCTTCTCAATGTGAAGGAATTCAAGAAGGTCATAAGAGAGACGAAGAACATACAGGTCATGTCACTGCAGTCGTTCATGTACGGCTTCGGGATGAGCCTCAGTACGACAGAGAAGATCCTGAGGCATCCGCTCTCTCCGGAGTACGACCTTGAAAAGCTCCATACCGACCTCCTCACAATTGCGAGAGCCAAAGTGGCACCCGAGGAGATATTCTCTCTCGACAAGTCGATAATAACGAAGGGCTTCGACAGCTACGGCTACATGTATTCCCTTGTCTCATCATGCTTCACGAATGCATGCTACTCGGAAGAGCTCGGAAGAAAGCTCCTCTCTTCCGATATAACCGATGCCGATACGGCCTTCCTTACACCGATCATGTTCAGCGAAGTAACCTCCAGCCCCGTCTTCCTTCCCTTCGAGGTTATCGTAGAAGCAGTGGACAAATTGATGGAAGAGAGAGGCTTCAGCAGAAGCGCACTCGTATCGAGACTTCGTGATCCCTACCGCTACCACCTGGACAAGTTCCTCGACGGCAGGCAGCACTCCTGCGGCATAAGATTCATCAACGACATCGCTGACGGCCTCGACACGACATCCTTGAACATCTACCTGAGGGCGGAAGATATCTTAAGAAGGAAAGAGGCCGTGTCGTAAGAGCGCAGCGTTTCGACCGTCATTTCCGCTAACATCCTTCACTTCAATAAGATAACCCTCATTCTCCCGGAAAATAGTCTGCGGCGTTCCACGGCGTTACCGAAGATTTTTATCCAGCCTCGACTCTGGACTTTCCAACCTTTTAATGTTATTTTCTCACCCGAGGGAGTAGGAGCGCCTGGCGAACAAGTCAACATACTGGATTCTTCCTGGCTTGTTGTAATTCCGAGACTCATGCTGTAAAAGGTATGAGGATTCTCTTTCCCTTTTTCAGCAGACTATCTTCATACAGGACATAAGAGGAAAACATGGACTGGGGACTATTAATCGCAAACAGCATCCTTCTGGGTGCCGGACTTGCCGTAGACGCTTTCAGCGTATCTATCGCGAACGCAATCGCAGAGCCGAACATGGGGAAGAACAAGAAGTTCTACGTCGCCCTTACCTACGCTCTCTTCCAGATAGCGATGCCGCTAATCGGATGGGTGTGCGTACACACAATCAGTGAGTACTTCACGGCATTCCAGAAGTGCATTCCTTATATCGCACTGGTGCTTCTCTGCTATATAGGAATAAAGATGCTCATAGAGGCAAGGAAGGGAGGAGACGATGAAGAGGTACACTACGTAACCCTTACGGTTAAGACCCTCATCATCCAGGGCATAGCCACAAGCATCGACGCCCTTTCCGTAGGCTTCGCCATTGCCGAGTATACGGCAGCGGAGGCGGTAATCAGCTCGATTATCATCGGAATCGTAACCTTCTTCATCTGCACATGCGGACTGTGGCTGGGAAAGAAGGCGGGAGAGAAGCTCAAGAACAAGGCCTCGATACT
>CAVFVX010000157.1:0-4666 GCA_963626075.1 Acutalibacteraceae bacterium | reverse complement strand
TGGTGAGATTGTCTTATCCACGATGCTCTGGCAATTCAATTGCCGAGTAGTTCACGAGGAGGTGAAACGACTTGGAGACTTTGGCTTTCATAGCAGATATTGCCACGGTCGTGAGTGCGGTGGTTGTCGTGGTCCAGCTTGTTCTGACGATCATGCAGCTAAGCAGTAGCAAAAAAATCGCCTTTAGTCTTGCACACTGTTAGGCGATTCAAAATCCAATAATGGTAAAAGCAGGCTGACCGCTCCCAGGTAGCTCTCTTTTACTTATGTTCAGATAGTAAGCCACGGGCCGGGGATTGTCAATATTGCGGAGACGCAGGAAAAGGGCGGGACAGGAAGAGGAAAGGGGATTGTGTTATCTGGGAAACACATATGGGGAGGAGATGTCCGGATATCATACAGAAAAGGCCGGAATGTCGGAAAAAAGAGTTACGTTAATAACACGGTTTAAGTTTTTGTTTCATGTAATTATTGCGTTATAAACGAGTTATTTATCAAACATTTTTTTTTTCTTGATAAAAATGCAAAAAACAGTTTGTAATCTAACACCATGAATGCAATAATAAGTGAAGTTGAGTTTCTGCTGTGCAGAAAGAAGAGGGGGCTCTTTAGATGACGGGACTCCTGTGCCGTCGTTCCGTCCCCCTCTTACATTAACCTGACCGAGATATTCAGCCTGCTTTTGTGGGTAATAGGGAGGAACGGGGCAAGAAGCTTTTTTTCTGTCCCCCACGCGGGGCAGGGCGAAGCATTGAGCCTCATTCCGATGATGGGGGATATCTTATGAAAGGGAAAAAGAGACAGAAAACTGTCGCATACGACAGAGAATCACGGAGGTGACGGAATGTACTCAACAAGATACGGGCAGCCATGCATGACGAATATCCCAGGTGAACTCGGCAGAGAAATCTTCAGGCAGATACTTAACTCTCCGAAGCCCGATGTCGAGGCGATGAAAGCAGAAGCTGACAGACTCGAGAAGGAAATGATAAGAATCATTGAGCAGACGGATGCCGAAAGAGAAGCCGGAAGTCAGATGTCTGAGGAAGAAAGCTGCACGGCATCGGAAAATGAAACACCGGAAGAGCGCTGAAGACAGGCTCTCACGGAAGCGATGCGGAAAGTTCGGAAGAGAGAAGGAAAGTCGGAATACGCTGTTCCGGCTTTTTCGTCAGAATAATGGAAGTCTCTCAACATGAGACATGAATAATCGGATATAATGCGAGGGGGACCCGGGTATATATGAAGAAGAAATACAGGAAAGGCTACACGAGGAGGATACTTCTTCTCTACGATGTCATCATCTTCCTCCTGACGGAGGTGCTGCTTTTATTCGTATACAGGGGAGACGGCAACATCGGCAACGTCGCGATAATCGAACACGGCTTCATCGCGCTTGCCGTCGTCCTTATCTGCCGTATTGCAGCCGGCTGCTACAAGGAGATACTCCGCTACGGCGGAGTCGAGACGTACATACGTCTCATGATTTCCGACGGCACGGGCTTCGTCATCTACTACGTTCTCACACGCCTTCTTCCCATAGCGCAGATAACCTTTGCAAAGAAGCTGGCAATCGTCTCCTTCGACCTTCTGGCGGCACTCATGATGAGGATGCTCTACCGCTACTGCTACAAGGCCTCCACACCCGATACGGCCTTCGGAAGGCTGCTGGGACGTATTCTCTTCGTCTTCTCCGGAATAAGGAACTCCAGGGAGGTGGAATCAAGGAACACGAAGGTCGCGATTTTCGGTGCGGGAGACCTGGGAGGATCGCTCCTGGACGACATAACGGTGAACAGACAGTTTCCCTATGAAGTGAGGTGCTTCATAGACGACGACTGGAACAAGAGCGGAAGGCAGCTCAGGGGTGTGAAGGTCCTCTCCTGGGAGAATGCTTCTCCCGAGGCCCTCATCACCGAATACTCGGTGCAGGAGGTGATAGTCGCCGTAAGGAACATATCCCCGGAGAAGCTCGAGGCCATATACAAGCGCTACAGCGCCTTCAACATAAAGGTGAAGACCTACGACATCCTCGACAACGTTTCGCTCACGAACGGCAGAAAGCAGCTGAGGGAGGTCGAGATCGAGGACCTCCTCTTCCGTAAGCCCGTCATATTCGAGAACGAGGAGACAAAGGCGTATTACGCCGGTAAGACCGTGCTCGTCACGGGAGGCGGCGGAAGCATAGGAAGCGAGTTATGCCGCCAGATAGCTGCATTCGGACCGAAGAGGCTCGTCGTCGTCGACATCTACGAGAACACGTCCTACGAACTCGAGATGGAAATGAGGATGAAGTATCACTCTGCACTCGACTACCACACCGAGATATGCTCCATAACGAACAGGGCTGCCTTGAAGGAAGTATTCGACACCTATCATCCGGATATCGTGATAAATGCGGCGGCACACAAGCACGTGCCGCTGATGGAGAACAATCCCAGGGAGGCTATAGAGAACAACGTCTTCGGCTGCAGGAACCTCCTGGAGCTTACAGAGGAATACGGAGCGTCACGCTTCATGATGGTGTCCACCGACAAGGCGGTCAATCCCACCAACGTCATGGGGGCCACGAAGAGGATGTGCGAGATGATGGTACTGTCGCATTCCGGAAAGGGAAGGACAGTATACTCCTGCACCCGCTTCGGCAACGTACTCGGCTCCGCTGGCTCTGTCATCCCGCTCTTCAAGCGGCAGATTGCAGCCGGCGGACCCGTTACGATAACCGACAGGCGGATTACGCGCTACTTCATGACGATACCGGAGGCATCGTCCCTGGTGCTTGAAAGCGGAAGACTTGCATCCGACGGAGAACTCTTCGTTCTCGACATGGGAAGAAGCGTGAAGATAATCGACCTTGCCGAGAATATGATAAGACTCAGCGGCGCCAAGGACATCGAGATAATCGAGACCGGCCTCAGGCCCGGAGAGAAGCTCTACGAGGAGCTTCTCATAAAGAGCGAGGATATGACGAAGACCGAGAACAACCTCATCTTCATCGAGAAGGACGAACCGCTTGAGATGAGCGAGATAGACGCTAAACTCGAGAAGCTCGAGAAGGCCGTGTATGATCCGTCTCTCACGAATGAGGAAGTACGGTCCGTACTGAGAGAGGTGGTTCCGACATACCGCCGTCCCGAGGACGTCAACAGGGAGTATGCGGAGAAGCAGAAGAAGGAAGCCTGAGAAGTCAGGTTTCATATCATCATACGTCCTGTAAAGCTGTAACGCCGGCGCAAAGTCAGAGAAAGAAAAAAATCGCAGGAAGAGAAGCTGAAGAGAGGCTGCAGATACAGAGAGGAGAAAACCGGCAGACACAGAAAACAGGGGGGACAGGCCTGCGGACAGGCAGGAACCCGGGAGACAAAAATAGGAGATAGGGCAAGACAGAAAGAGAAGTATCGGAAGCAGAGCAGTCGCACACAATGAAATAGTTTTTGACGCAAGATTCAAGGATCGAGATATTAACCAGGTATTGAAACTGTGGGGCGAAAAGGAAACAAACATCAAGAATGTTACGCTTCATACTTTGGTTGACTATGTCATAGTACTGTGTTCACTGCTTAAGCGTTTTGACTATACGGGAACGAAGGCAGAAGAGCTTGTAAAAGGATATGTTTCAACTATCGATGTTTTCAGAGAAAAGGTATCTTCTGATGTCTTTGATAAGGTCTTTTCAAACAGAGTAAGACAGAAAGTTAGTTCATTACAGAATTATGTTTCAGCTTGATTTTGGAACCTGAAATGCTTAGACTACAGGCAAGAGAGAGGTGTATGTTTTCGGACTACACTGGGGTGGTGACTCAGTTGCCACCCGATTTTTTATGCGACACTTTTCAATTTGAAATGTAATTAAGGATAAAGAGACGCAACTTATAGTACATTCTGCAAGTTTTGAAACAGCAGTTTCAGGCAACTGTTTTGCTTTTGCAGGATTCAGTACTCGAAGAAGGAGATTCTTGAACACTTCGGATACAAGGGCCGAAGGGATTTCAATGCAAGGTACCTCAAACCGCTTCTCGACAGAGGCAGGCTTCAAGAGACAGACAGAAAACAACCTTATTTTCATCGAGAAGGACGAACCTCTTCCGATGAGCGAGATAGACGCTAAACTCGAGAAGCTCGAGAAGGCTGTGTATGATCCGTCTCTCACAAATGAGGAAGTACGGTCCGTACTGAGAGAGGTCGTCCCGACATACCGCCGTCCCGAGGACGTCAACAGGGAGTATGCGGAGAAGCAGAAGAAGGAAGCCTGAGAAGTCAGGTTTCATATCATCATACGTCCTGTAAAGCTGTAACGCCGGCGCAAAGTCAGAGAAAGAAAAAAATTGCAGGAAGAGAAGCTGAAGAGAGGCTGCGAATACAGAGAGGAGGAAACCGGCAGACACAGAAAACAGGGGGGACAGGCCTGCGGACAGGGAGGAACCCGGGAGACAAAAAAGGAAGATAGGGCAAGACAGAAAGAGAAGTATCGGAAGCAGAGAGGAAAGCTTGTCGTAAATTATTACGGAGTATCTGGCGGGAAACTGAAAAGACCGAATTCAGAAATTCCGTTTTGTCCCCGAATAGTACAGGACAACTCAGAATTCCCGTATTACATTATGAATATAAGAGGTTTTGTGGCAGTTCGTATTCGAAGATAAGTATCCCGGGAGGGCACTATATGGCA
>CAVFVX010000156.1:0-4709 GCA_963626075.1 Acutalibacteraceae bacterium | reverse complement strand
GATTACAGGAGATGTCCGTCTACGACGCCTACTACGGAACTCACCACATAGAGTCGGTTGCGCTTCTTCAGCGAAATTAGAACGCGACAAAGAGCTTCATCAATGCCGGATTGGATACCGAAGAATATTACGACATGATGGATAAGCAGAAAACTGAGTCTTGAATGGCAATATCGTATGATTTTATCTCTGCAATAAACCTACACCTTAGAAGGATTTTTGATGATGGTGAATTGATTGTGGATTCAGTTCTTAAGAAATACTTAATAACTACGGCCGATGGAAAGTGTTATCAGACGAATCATTATAACCTGCAAGCGGTTATTGCAGTTGGCTTCAAGGTCAAGAATGAAAAATCTGTACAGTTTCGCAGTTCCAATACATTTTCTCTGCCTTCCTTCGGGAAGGTTTTTATTTCATGATTTTTTTCCTTTGCTTCAGACAATCACCTTAGCTGTCCTGCAATAAAAGGAAGAGTCCGTTATCAAAGAATCTCAGTATTTCTTATTGCTTTATGTGATTTCATGCTAACTTAATATCATGGCAACAGACAAAGACTCTTTATCGCAGGTAAACACATCGGAAGATATCCGCTCGAGAATATACTCAATTCGCGGCGTACAGGTCATGCTGGACTCGGATTTGGCGGAGATATACGGCTATGAAACGAAGAACTTCAACCGTCAGGTGAAGAACAACATGGCGAAATTCGATGAAGAGGATTTCATGTTCCGGCTGACCCAAGAAGAGTTCGAAAACTTGAGGTGCAAAAATTTCACCTCAAGTTGGGGAGGCCAGAGACATCTTCCTTATGCTTTTACGGAGCAGGGAATCTATATGCTGATGACTGTGCTCAGAGGTGATCTGGCCGTAAAACAAAGTAAGATGCTGGTAAGACTGTTCAAGGAGATGCGACAGTACCTTGCGGAGCATGAACTGTTGTCTGAACATCTGACGAGGATAGACCTGAAGCTCCTCGAACACGACAAGGCGATAGGCCAGGTCCTGAAGCAGCTTGAAGAACCAAAGCAGAAGAAGGCCATTCTGTTCTTCCGCGGACAGATGTATGATGCCTTTTCCTGTATTGCCGACATCATACGGACTGCCGAGAAAGACATCATCCTCATCGACGGCTATACGGATACGGCAACACTTGATCTCTTGTCGAAGAAGAAGACTGATGTCACAGTTGAAATCTACACTCAGGAGAATCACTCGAAGCTGACACCATCCGAAATCAGGGACTTCAATGAACAGTACACAGGTCTTTCAGTGAACTACACAACAGAGTTCCATGACAGATTCCTGATTATCGACAGGAATACTCTCTTGCACGTAGGCGCATCCCTCAAGGATGCCGGAAAGAAGGCCTTCGAAATCAGCGAGATTGATGATGAAAAGCAGGTGGAAGAGATACTGAAACGGCTTTGATTTGTTTTCTCTGATAAAATTTCTGTTCCAAGAAACTTACGACGAGTCTGCTGCGCTTCTTGTGAGAAGAAACGTCTGACCGTCGGAAGAATATTCAAGATACATGTCGATCCGGATATCGAGGTGCAGAAATTGCACCACGATAATGCAGCTCAAGGAACAAAAAATGATAAAGCTACTGAAAGAGAATCAGTATGGGCAGATTTTGCCCATACTGGGGGACTGTCAGGCAGAAACCGGGAGAGAAAAGCAATGTGCATATTTTGCAACGTTGCACGGAACCGTGTGATATCTGATACACGGATGAAAATGGTGGATTTCCGGATGTCGTAAGGACCGTCGCAACGGGCCGGATTAGACATATTGTTCTTCTGTGAGATATTTTCCTTCATTGCTACTTCAAGAACTTCTGAACTCTTTTGAAGTAGCTTTGAAGTTGACTTCAAAAAGTTTGTGAAGTAAACTTCAAGAAAGTTTTGAAGTAGTTTTTGAAGTACTTCAAGAAAGGAAGATGTAGATGTATCTTGAAGATATTGTTGAAGCTGATAAGTATGAGTCTTTCAAAATGGAAGCCAAGGCCCGCCTGAACCGTGATGACATAGTCGGATGGCTCAAGACGATTCCCGGATTTGCGAATACAAAGGGCGGCACGATGTACATCGGTGTCGAAGACAAGACAAACAAGCTGATCGGCTTCGACAGGAAGGAAGCTGACAATGAGCGCATCTTCTTCACCAACCAGATTAACGAGCATATCTATCCTTACCCTCCGATGGATATCGACTTCATTCCGTATGAAAACAACGGAAGAGAACTCTGCATCATCAGGGTTGTGGTCCATGAATCTCCTGTAAAGCCCGTGATTCTGAAGTACAGGGGGTTGTACGGAATCTTCATGCGCCGCGGAGGATATACGAACGAAGCCGACTATGAAGAGATGACGAATATGTTCGTCGCCAACAGGGATACGCAGTATGATTCAACAGACACCGGTGTGGAATACAGCCGTTCCGACTTCACGAAGCTTTTAAGCTGCTACGGCGAACATAATGACGGGAAGGAGCTCCCGGATAAGGAACTTAAGGCTGTTCATTTCTTCAATAACAGGAACATGCTGAAGACCGGGGCGCTCCTTTTCATGGACGCATATGATGGAGAGAGGACGGCTGTACAATGTTCTGTCTTTTCCGGACTGACAAAAGGAACCGACAGAATTGCAACAGCGAAGAAATTCCAGGGGAATATACTGGATACAATTGAATTTGCTCTTACGTTTATCGATCAGAGGATGAACCATACATTCATAAAGAAGGACAGAGGGAGGGAAAATCTCGATGCCTACCCGCAGCGGGCTGTATTCGAAGGAATCGTCAATGCTGTTGCACATCGTAACTATTTCCTTCTGGGAACCCAGATACAGATTGACATGTTCAGGGACAGACTTGAAATCGCAAGCCCCGGAAGCTTCTATCAGGGAGAGCCGATTGAGAAGACATATAATCTCTCTCAGTATCTTTCGACGAGAAGAAATCCGTTGATTACCGATATTCTCGTAATGTGCAATATGATGGAAGCAAGAGGAACGGGATTCGACAGGATAATCGAATCCTACGCTGATGTCGATATCCGTCATAAGCCGTTCATCTATTCCTCTTCCTCCCATTTCACTCTTGTCCTTCCGGATATGACCTATGATGACGGAGTCGATACCGGAATCATGCCGATTATCGATTTCATTTCTCTGGAAAGAGTGTCCGACTATGACAGGAAGATACTGTCCTACTGCCATTACGGCGTACAGCAGCCGCATGAGATAGCCTCCTATATCGGAATAAGCGACTCGAGTTATTTCAGGAAGAAGATTCTGGGCGGGCTTGTAGAGAAGGGATATCTGCTGGAGGAAAAGGATAAGAACAGAAGAAAGTACAGGACAAATCCCGATATCGTTCTGTAGAAGTTCAATTCGAGATGTGTGTCTGCGTCTGAAGCGGCCTCGTCGGAATTCTGCCTTTTCAGCCGGAAATTCGTGGCTGCTGACGGGAAAGACAGATTACCCCGGGCGGGTCGCCTGTTTGACGATTATCAAGTGGAAGGGAATATCTTTACTTCCCCCCGGCGGCATGTTATAAGAGAAACATATAAAGCACGAATATCAGTATATGATTACAGGGAGGTGAATTAGATGGCAAAGAAGAAAACGGGTACGATGGCGTCTGTCGGCGTCAGAAATCCGGCGGTCATCACCGACGGCTGCAACCCCGAGCTCGTGAAGGGTGCCGAGTTCGACGGCATCTTCGAGATTCCCGTCATCAAAGCTCCCGAAATCATTGCGCTTCCGAAGGCGATGGTTCCCTTCAGCAAGAGAGACAGGGTTACCCCGTCACACTATGCAGTCTGCGAGTACGAGAACGACATCGAGTTCGCCGACCTTCTGAGGGATCCCGATAAATACGCAAGGGAGTTCAGAAAGTACCAGGCTGTCATAAGCCCCGATGCCTCTCTCTACTGGGATGCCCCGTTTGCCGCCCAGGTCGTCAACAAGTACCGTAATCATGCGATAGGGTATTACCTCCAGAAGAAGGGTGTCTACGTAATCCCGAATGTGAGGTGGGGAGACGAGAGAACCTACACCACGTGCATGTTCTCCCAGCCTCTTGCCTTTCTCGGTGTCGAGAAGCACAGCATAGTGAGCATAGGAACATACGGAGTGGTGAAGACGGCGCTCGAGAAGCAGCACTTCAAGGCGGGGCTCAAGGCGATGATCGAGTATCTGGAGCCGAGGATAGTTCTCGTCTACGGTTCGATGCCAAAGGCCCTGTTCGAGGAAGTGGAGAAGAAGACCGTGTTCTACAGGTATCCCGACTGGACGACATATACGAAGAAGGTGAAGACGAAGGCAGAGGAATAGTCATTGGGCTCCGGAATAAGCACGAAGTACGAGAAAACATACTTTTACACTCAGGAGACGAGTGATGATTACCTTGTTTTCTCGGAGTGTGCTTCCTCATATTCCGCCGACACCCACACAGTCGAATACGGCAGTGACGACAGAGTCATGAAGTTCTGTGACGATATGGTCTCGAGGCCTCCTGATGCGGAGAGCACGTATCAGCGGAATCTGGTGAGGACTTCCCGGGATTATGAGCTGAATGAAGAGGGATTCTTCGGGAAGAGCAGTAAAGGAACAAATGTATATACTATCGAATCTGACAACCCGATGAGTTCTGCAATGGATTTCTTCTCGAAGATCAGTGACGGTGGGGCGACGGATTATCTAC
>CAVFVX010000155.1:0-4778 GCA_963626075.1 Acutalibacteraceae bacterium | reverse complement strand
ACATTCATAGAATGTGCTCGCAATTTAGACGTCCGGCCGACGTAATCGGCTGAGGACCGGCTCCTCCCTCGACGCAAGCGTCGGGGTTTCCGCCGGAAAGGTTTTAACAAATGAAGGAAAAAGGAAGATTCATTGTATTTGAAGGTCTTGACGGTGCCGGAACGACTACGCAGATGAAGAGACTCGGAGAGGAATACGGTAAGAGAAACAGGAAGGTCTTTCTGACACATGAACCGACCGACAACCCCATCGGAAAGGTTGTGAGGGCCGCGCTACAGAAGAAGTTCGCAACAACTCCGTCTGCTCTCGCCCTTCTCTACTCTTCCGACCGCGACGACCACCTCTACAACAGCGAATACGGAATCGAGGGACATATAAACGACGGTGACATCGTCATCTCCGACAGATACTTCTACTCCTCCTATGCCTACCAGAGCGTCGAATGCGCCCCATCCTTCGTGAAGGAAATCAATTCACGCTTTCCCCATGCCGACATAATAATCTTCATAGATACTCCCGTTGACGCCTGCCTCGAAAGAATCGAGAAGAGAGGAGAGGAAAAGGAACTCTTCGAGAAGGAGGAATACCTGAAGGCAGTCAGAAAGAACTACCTCGAAGTATTCTCCTCTCTTCCTCCTCAAGTGACTCTCATCACAATCGACGGAACGAAGTCCATTGACAGTATTTCCGACGAAATAAGGAATAAGCTCGAGGAGCTCAGTTTTTTATGAACATCGCATCTCCGTAGCTGAAGAAGCGGTAGCGCTCGTCAACTGCGTGCTTGTATGCATTCATGATGTTCTCCCGTCCGGCCAGGGCCGAAACAAGCATCACGAGCGTGCTTTCGGGTGTATGGAAGTTAGTCAGAAGCGAATCGATGAAGCGGAACTTATAGCCCGGGTAGATGAAAATATCGGTCCGGCCCTTGAGTTTCGTCAGAAGTCCGTTCTCGTCTGCTGCGCTCTCGAGTGTACGCGTACTCGTCGTACCGACGGCAACTATCTCCTTGCCGCTTTTCTTTGCCTCATTGAGCTTCTCTGCAGCGTCTATCGGTATTTCGTAGCTCTCGGTATGCATATGATGGTTCTCGATGTTGTCGGTACGCACGGGAAGGAAGGTACCCGCTCCAACATGGAGTGTGACTTCGACTATCTCGATTCCCCGAGCCTTTATCTCATCGAGTATTGCGGGCGTGAAGTGAAGACCTGCGGTGGGACATGCGACAGAGCCTTCGTTCTTCGCATACACGGTCTGGTAACGTGATTCATCCGAGAAGTTGTCTTCTCTCTTGATATAAGGCGGAAGAGGCACATGGCCGCAGGTGAGGAAGAAATCCTCGTCGATGGGGTGCGAGAATACGACATCCCTCGTTCCGTCCTCGTTCTCCCTGAGAATACTTCCCCTGACGTATTCCCTTCCGTCGGGAGTCGGAAAGATGTACTCCTTACCCGTCTTCTGGCGCTTGGTTTTGCTCACAATCGCATTCCAGCTTCCGTCCGCATTCTCGCCGAGGAACAAAAATTCCACGATTCCGTCGGTCCGGGAACTGTGTCCGTAGACACGGGCCTTTCTCACCTTCGAATTGTTGACGACGAGAATGGAGTTGTCAGAAAGAAGCGACGGAAAGTCCTTCATCATATGGTCGTAGTATTTACCCGTATTCTTTTCGAGGAGCAGCAGTCTGTCGTCTCCCCTCCTTTCGGAGGGTTCCTGGGCAATCAGCTCCTCCGGAAGGTCAAAGTAAAAATCCCTGGTCAGCATATTTATCTCCGATATTCAAAACTTCATAAGCCTTGCGTGTGAGGCATCTGCCTCTCGTAGTACGCTTTAGGTAACCCTGCCTCATGAGGTAGGGTTCATAGTAGACTTCAATAGTATCACTAGAGTCGTTGATCGATGCGGCAAGCGCCTCGAGTCCGACGGGGCCGCCGTTGTAGACTTCGGCGATGACCCTGAGTATGTCGCGGTCGGTCTTATCCAGGCCGTACATGTCGATTCCGAGCTTCTCGAGCCCGAGCTGCGTCATCTCGCGGGTTATCGTACCGTCACCCTTCACATCCGCGATATCCCTGATACGCTTGAGTATCCTGTTCGCGATACGCGGGGTTCCGCGGGAGCATACCGCGATGTCCATTACGGCATCTTCCTTTATCTTCGTCTCGAGAATCTGCGCAGAGCGCTTGATTATGAGTGCAAGCTCCTCCGGCGGATAAAGATCAATCTTGATGGGAATGCCGAATCTGTTCTCGAGAGGCTTGCTCACGGCACCTGTACGTGTCGTCGCACCGATTAGGGTGAATGGCTCGAGGTCGACCTTGATTGTTCTTGCAGAAGGTCCCTGTCCGATGACCCAGTCTATCTTGTAGTCCTCCATCGCAACATAGAGCGTCTCCTCCATGCTCTTCTTGAGGCCGTGGATTTCATCGATGAAGAGTACCGAGCCTGCAGTGAGGTTCGTGAGAATTCCCACGAGATCCCGGGGTTTATCGAGCGCAGTTGCCGACGTGAGCTTTATATCGGCACCCATTTCGTTTGCGATAATCGAAGCAAGCGTCGTCTTTCCGAGTCCTGGAGGCCCCTGGAGGAATATGTGGTCGAGAGCCTCGCCTCTCTTCTTCGCGGCATCGATGTAGATCTTGAGGTTCTCCTTCAGCTCCTTCTGGCCCTGGAAGTCCTCGAGGTACTTCGGCCTCAGAATGTTTTCCTGAGCATCGTCCTTCTCCACCATCTCCGGATTGACCGTTCTTTCCTCATAGCCGTCATCGATTTCGAACTTGTTTTCGGTAATCAATTTATCCTCCTGAGAACACTGTTGAAGATTCTGCCCTCGATATCTCTGTCGGAGAGCGAGGAGTACTGAGCTCCGCCTTCCTCGAGAGTCTCCTCGATTGCCTTTATGACAGCCTTGCGGTCATAACCCATATCTGTAAAGGAGATGATGAAATCCCTGAAGCGCGAGGCAACAGCGCCGCCGGACTTTGCGTCATCCTTGTCGTCTTCGTTGAATACAAGTACGTTCCTGAGCTGCAGAATGAGTTTCTGTGCTGTCTTACTACCGAGTCCCGGTACCTTACTCAGTTTCTTGACATCCTGCTGGTCAAGCGCAAGCGCAAGGTCGTCGACCGTTATTCCCCCCAGAATCTTCAGCGCCCCCCTGGCCGCAATGCCGGGAACAGTCTGGAGCTCATTGAAGGTGAATCTCTCCTTCTCGTCATAGAAACCGAAGAGAGTCATCGCATCCTCCCTGTGCTGGAGAACAGTGAGTACCCTCACATTGTTTCTTTCCTCGGGAGAGAGGTTCATGAACTTGCCCGCACTTACCTGTGAAATTTCTATGCAGTATTCGACTCCGCTCTGTGTCAGTACGACGACGGAGTTTTCGTTTATCTCGACAATCTTTCCTCTGATGGCGTTAATCATAAGAATAAGATAGTTTAAAAAGTGGAAAAGGAACACAGGAAAAAGAAAAATCCACCGTTTTTTACGCGGTGGACCATGCTGCGTTCCTTCTCTTATTTCAGAGAAGTCGTCAGCGAGGAAATCGCAGAACCGTCAAGATAGCTCTTCAGGGCTTTGATGATTATCTCACGTCTTGTCTTGAGAACGGTGTTGACGGATTCTGTATCAAAGTCTGTTCCGTCATAGGAAAGCTTCGTTACCTCGAGTCCGTTTACAAGAGAAGAGGCCGCGTAATCCTTGTCTTTCAGCTCAGCATTGACTGAGAAGCCGGCATCGAGCTTTCCTCCCTTAACGGTAAGTGCAGATTCAAGCTTCTTTGTAGTGAAGTTCCACTTGATGCTCCCTGCTACTCCGTATGTCATCGACAACATCAGGTAATTCGTCTTGACGTCCATCTTGTCGACACTGACTGTCACTCCACCTTTCACAGAACTGAATTTGATTGCATCATTTTCTATCTTGAGAACTACATCGAAGTCATCATCGAATGCAACGGAGAAGACAGCACCTTCGGTCGAAAGGATTGTCTCTTTATCCTTGTCTTTAAGTACCGCACTTGTGACCGTTACCTTGATATCATTACCGCTTCCCGATAATCCTGCAGTTACTGTCAGTTTGCCGTTTGCTCCAGTCTCTCCGACAAGAATCTCGACTGTCACTTCCGGAGCGCAGTCCTTTACTTCGGTAAGAATCTTTGTAAGAAGACTTCCTTTGAAGGAAAGTTCACTGTTAGTAAAGAGATTCTTGAATTCCTTGTAAAGCTCGGATTCGGTAAGTTTCTCTGAAGCATTAGTTGTATCTCTCTTGAAAGTTTCATAATCGGTTCCACTTGCAAGCTTTGTTGCAATCTGGTTCAGTCCCTTCGTTGTTGCTGCTCCGATATCGTATGTCAGCTTGATTTCCTGATAACCGGATGAGGAAGCCGCAGTTACCTCTCTGAAAGAAAGATTACTCGAACCTGCAGCGACAGTTTCTGTCGAGCCAAGGGACATGCTCTCGTTCGTAGTTGACTTGATATCGACAGTAAGCGTACAGGGCTGTGTGTTGAGAGCAAGTGTATTCACTGCGTTCGCAATCGATAAACCTGCAGTACCGACATCAGTTGCAACATCAGTGGCATTTTTATCTGTGTAAGTCTCTTTCTTCTCCTCGGTCTTTGTCTCGGGTGAACATGAGACAAGGACAAGTGAGAGTGTCATGAGAACAATCAGCAATAAGCATAAGTATCTTTTCATGGTTTTCTCCTTCTTCTTCCCGGAGACATATGTCTCGGGGAAATCTGTTCAGTGTTGTTTGTTTACGTAAAGATAATATCTGTT
>CAVFVX010000154.1:0-4780 GCA_963626075.1 Acutalibacteraceae bacterium | reverse complement strand
TATTCGGCAACATATTGCAGCCACGTCATTACAGATCTGAATGAGAGCATGAATCTCCGCTTCAACCAGCGTCATTACACTTGTTAAAGCTAGCTAAATAAATCTCCAGTTTGCCAAACGATTTTGTCCATGAGTGTTGAATCCCCTGTCCATGGGGGTATTCATTTGCACTTGTTTTCAATGATATATTTGAGGAAATTCTGACAAAAAAAAGGAGGTCGGGATTCATCTGCCACTCTAGCAAAGTCTGTAGATTGAGTCCCCAACCAGCAAGATGACTTTAACCAAATTCTTTGCAATACACAACAGTTCCGGGCGTTTATAATCAAGGCCTTACCTGAGTTTCTCGCCATACTGAGGTCTCTGGGCTGGGTGATCAAGGATTACGTGAGGCGGACATTCAATGCCGAGAGTCACATACCCGAAGAGCTGCAGCATTTAGAAGAATATTTCGAGTGGGACGGCGGGTGTCTCGTAATCTACGTACCACGTGTGATTTACACGGGAAAGGACGAAGAGAAGAGAGGCAAAACCGAAAGGCTTCTTCCCGACTTCCTCGAACCCTGGTACCACTACCCCGTGGAAGACATACAGAGCGTTCTGGATCCCAAGAGTGATAAACCGGAGACAACAGCAGACGAGAGGACGATTTTCCGCTGGAAAGAGAAATGGAATGAAGTTGTCGGAGAACTCAGACGTAAGGCCGCAGAAAAGGAAAGAATCGGAGAGAAGGTATGCAGATTTTCCGCAGGCATTGCAGATGCGACGGATGAGATAAAGAGCCGGATCAGGGGCCGGTGGTTCAGCTTCTGTTACGTTATTGTCTACCTTTCAGAATTTTCCAGACGGACAAATCTGCCACACCCACTTTTCATTTCTTCAGATGTTTTCGCTGGAGAAGTAACCTCCAATCATGGAGGAAAAACAGATGCCGAAAGCGAAAGACAGACATGAAGAAGGCGTTTACAGAATGAACACATTCGTCATTCCGCTTCTTGCATGCAACACGAAAGACACCAGAGTCGCGATGGAAAAGATTCTGGCGGAGAAGCATGAGCGCAGCCAGAAGACTGTGCACCGGTATTACATGGCGTACCTTGACGGCGGCTTCGAAGCCCTGATGCCGAAAGCGCAGGACCGGTCGGCGAGCCGTGTAATACCTGACAGCATACTCAACGAGGCGATTTCGATGCGTGAGGTCGTTCCGAGCCGTAGCGTGAAGGACATCATCTTCACGCTTGAGACAGAAGGCCTTGTGGAGGAAGGAGCGGTAAAGAGGTCGACACTGCAGAACAACCTGCATGAGGCAGGATATTCCCGTCGACAGATACAGGACAGGACATTCCAGTCGGAAGTGGCAATTCTCCGCTTTCAGAAGAAGCACAGGATGGATTTGGTGCAGTGTGATGTGAAAACGGCAAAAAAGGTAATGATTAACGGCAGACTTCATACTGTCTACTGGATAGCCTGGATAGACGACTACTCACGCTTTCTTCTCGGAGGCAGGTTCTTTGCCGGTCAGAGCGAGATAGATGTCATGATCAGTTTCAGGGAGATGATAACTCTTTACGGTAAGCCGAAGAAGATCTACACCGACAACGGCGGAGCATACATCTCGGGGCTTCTCAGCGGGATCTGTGCCACCCTCGGAATTAAGCACTCAAAACATCTGCCCAGATGCTGCGAGAGCAAAGGTAAGGTGGAGAGGATGAACGGAACGCTCGATTCATTCGTCAACGAATGCTTCAACGAAAAGGACTTCACCCTCGACAAGATCAATGCCTATTTCAAGGCATGGGAGGATGTGGGTTACCTTGATTACCCTCATGAGGGACTCGACGGAAAGACACCGAGAAGCGTGTTCGAGTCTGATTCGACACCCTTGAGATATGTTACAGAGGCGGAGCTCGACAAGGCCTTCATCCGCATAGAGGAAAGAAAGGTCAGCAAGAGCTGCACAATTTCCTATAAGAACAAGACCTACCAGGTAAGCGACCTCAACATGAGGGGGCTGTATGTAACAGTGAAGATACAGCCTCTCACCGGCGAGATACTCTCCGTCACCCGTCCCGGGTTCCGTGATGCTACGGCAAAGCCGCTTGTCATCGGAGAGAACATCGACTATGAAGCGAAGGCAAAGGCCAATAAGGCGAAGCGTGCAGAGAGGGAGAAGAAGGCGAAGGAGGAGAATTCAAGGCTTCTTGCCGCCTACAGGAAGAGATTTGAAGACAAGTACCCGGATTCTACGCTGTTCGACGGGATAGATGATGTAAAGGAAGCCGTTTCCGAGGTGACGGATGCAGAAGCACCGACGGCTTCGAAGATAAATTTCAATGCATTTGTGGATAAGGAGGAAAAGGATGAGTAATCCTGTACTGGACAGATTCGGCATGAAGACAATGCCGTTCACGAAGGACATAGCGGTGGACAGCCTCTTCAGATGTGAGAACTGGGAGAACTGTTACAACAAGCTCAGATACGCCGTGGAGAACAGATCCTTCACGGTACTGACGTCCCCGCCGGGATGCGGGAAGAGCACGATGCTGAGAGCACTGAGAGACAGGCTCAACGCGAACAGGTGGGAGTTCATCTACCTCAGCGAGTCCAACCTCTCGCCCCGGTGGCTCTACAACCTCATTCTGAGGCACTTCGGGGTGAAGGAGTATTACTACCGCGGAGACGGCAAGAAGGCGGTGCACGAACAGTTCGCCGTCACAAGGGAGCTCAAGCACAAGGAGATAATAGTCTGTGTGGATGAAGCGCACCTTCTGAGTCTCGATACTCTCCAGGAGCTGAGGTTCTTCCTCAACAGTGATATTGATTCCACTTCCCTCGTCTCCCTCATCCTCTCGGGGCAGACAGAGCTGAGAGACACTCTCCGCAGGGACATCTGCGAGGCGATAAGACAGCGCATCGCATTCCCCGTCAGCCTTGAACCGATGAATCGTGACCTGACGGCGAGATACATTGATGCTCATCTCAAGGCCGCCGGAGCAGATAACACCGCTGTATTCACGGAAGAGGCAACGGACCTGATCTACGGCCAGTCGGGAGGAGCAATGAGAATAGTCAATCAGATCTGCTCGCTCTCGCTCATGGCAGCTGCGAGCAGCGGCCAGGACACTGTCGATACAGGCATAGTCACGAATGTGGTACAGACCGAGATGATTTAGGAGGTAAAGATGAACAGCAGGGAAAGAAAGGAGATGAACACGCTGAAGAAGGAGTTCTCCCATAGTGTCGAGACGCTCTACGGCATGTTCAGACTCAAGGTAGTGGAAGCTATTGAGAAAGAGGAAGAGAAAGCGGAAAGGCTTGAGGAACATTTCCCGGGCTCTTCACAGCAGGAGCAGATTGAGGAGGACATCGAGAACCTTGAGGATACCCTCTCCGTATTCGAGGAAGCGGTCTCCATGATAACGGAGGTGGATGATGTCTGATTACACTCTTGGACAGCCGGATCTGTTCAATTCTGTGTGTCCTGAACTCGAGAGAACCGACCTCGAGAAGGAGAATGAGGAGCTCAAGAACCTTCTCATGGGGTACGCCTGCTCTGACGACACGTCAGCTGCTTCGAATAAGTTTCTGATGCTTGTAGTAAAGAGGATGGAACGTTACCTGAGTGAAAGCAGCCGGCGAAGGATCGTCCTCTCCTCACTCTACACGCTCCATAACGATGTGGATGAGACGACGTTCGAGAATGTACTCAATGACTACATCCATGAGTTCGGCCTCAAGTGTCATGACTGGGATGATTACTATGCTGAAAGGAAGGGAACACGAAGACGAAGATGATACTTTGAAACTGACTACTGGGACCGGGAAACCGGTCCTTATTCTATGCCCAAAGCAGATGGACAAGGATGTTAGCAAGCGCGGACAAAATTGGTTGGCATTCTGGAGGCAAAATTACTTAGCAGTAACAGAACGGAAGAGCCGATATTTTTCCACAGGGGGATGGAACTTTACGTTTCTTCCCATGTAACATGGAAGGCATGACATACTGGGAAGATTTATTCACGAACACAATATTCACACGAGGAGAGGCTCTGTGCAAAAACGGGGATGTGACAGAATTCACATCAGAGAGCATAAATAACGGTAACACGATGTACTCTGCAACTGTGACGGACACGTCCTGCAGATACTACCCGTCCGTAACACTCACCAGCGACTATGACGTTGAAGACGTCAGCTGTACCTGTCAGTATCACAGAAGATCCACGTACTGCAAGCATATTGCAGCTCTTCTCTGCAAAGTGGATGAAGTCGACAGTGATGATAAGCCCGAAAAAACGGAAAAACCGAAGGAAAAGGAAAAGAAAAAAACTCCTGAAAAGGTTAAGGAATACGTTTCCGTTCCGTTCAATGATGACGGAAAGCCGCACTTTTTGTCCTTCGCTGACAGTCTTGAGAAATACATGCCGACAAAGGAGACGATGGTTCGCGCCAGAAAACTCTTCGATGACGGGCACGTCCGCAACCTCAACATATGTACAAACACCGGAAATGAGAAATACATAACATGTAAAACCTGTGTGGACGACAAGGACAACAAACAGACAAGAGAGGTCATAATAGAGCTCGGACGGGATGGAATAAGGAAAATCTCCTGCAACGACAGTTATATTTACTGGTACGATTCCAGGAAATCCGAGGAACTCTGTCTGAAAACAACTCTGAATAAGGACGGGATATATGAGCTCTGCGCCCACAAGACAGCAGTTCTCATGGCACTTGTGAACTTCGTCGAGAAAAACAGGGATTATCTGGACTATAC
>CAVFVX010000153.1:0-4795 GCA_963626075.1 Acutalibacteraceae bacterium | reverse complement strand
TGTAACACTCGGTGTAGATGCAGGCTACGAAACCATAGGATTATCTGCAACAACCAAGACAAAGGTGCTGTTCGAGGCTGAACTTGAAAACAGGACAGACGTCAGAAAACTTGTCGAAGCTAGACGTAGCCTCCGCAGGAGCAGGCGTAACCGCAAAACACGTTATCGTGCGCCCCGTTTTGATAACCGTAAACGCTCCGACAGATGGCTTCCGCCTTCCGTTGAGCAGCGTGTACGTACTCACGAGAGCGCTGTCAGAAAGGTCTGTAAGCTGTTACCCGTTACGAAGATTGTTGTTGAGGTTGCTGCTTTCGACATTCAGAAGATCAACAATCCCGATATCGAAGGCACAGAGTACCAGAACGGTATTCAGTACGGCTTTGAGAACACAAAAGCGTATGTCAGAGAACGTGACAACTGCACATGTCAGTATTGCCACGGCAGGTCTAAGGATAAGCGTCTTGAAGTACACCATCTTCAGCGTCGTGCAGATGGCGGTTCGAACAGCCCCGACAATCTCATAACACTCTGCAAGACCTGTCACGACAAGTACCATGCGGGCAAGATTAAACTTACGAATGTGAAGCCGAAGGCAGGATTCAGAGGTGCTGCGTTCATGACAAGTTCCCGCTGGATTCTCATTGAGAGGCTCAAAGCCGAATACGGAGACGATAAGGTCAGAGTAACATTCGGGTACATTACAAAATGTGATCGAGAGGACGCCGGACTGAAGAAGACACACTACATCGACGCAAGATGCATCTCGGGTAATCCGAATGCAAAGCCGAACGGCAGAGTGTATAAGCTGACGAAATACCGCTGTCATGACAGACAGACACACGAATCGATAGCACAGAAACGTTACCATAAACGCAGATGTGTAGCTGTTCCTCATCGAGTATTCGGCTACAGACACGGGGACCTTGTAAAAGCGAATGGCAAAACAGGCTTTGTACAGTCTGTCCGTACACGAGGCTATTTCGTAATCGGCTGGTTTGATGGTTCGAAAGCAACGGATGGTTTCAGTTACAAGAAGCTGAAACAGGTTCAGCATTCGAAGAGTATAGCCATAAGGTGATGTGGTTTGGCTGCATCAGAGGAGGCTCCTCCCACGACGCAAGCGTCGGGGTTCCCGCCTCCAAAGGATTTAACAATGGAAAATGGCGATAATATCATTTGACAGAACAGTATCAGTGAATCCCGACTGGGGTATCAGAAATCTTGAGTATGCAGTGAGCAACTCGAAAGATCTGTCCTCCATGTACGGCGAATACAGACAATACAGGAAGGCTTCGAAGGCCGACATAAGGAAATTTGCATAGGAATACGTGAAGAGGCGGTGATAAGTCTCGTTGACTGATATGCTCCGTATTGCATAAGCTGCACCGGGGGCAGTGAGTGTTCTTCCGGATATTCTTATTCCTTTTCTTTCTCCGAGGGAAGCGGCAGCGGAATATCCTTCTTCGTTATTTCCTTCAATTCCCTGATGATATGACCGTTTGCAAACTCCACGATTGCATGTGCAATGTTCATCTGCATGCGTCCGGCTCCGCTCTGAATCAGGGCACGGACGCTGTTACACGGAATTAGGTTCATTACGAACTGTCGGTTTCTGATTATCCCGGTCTACTCGACTTTCCCTACGACTTCGTCTTTCCCGACTTTTCAATCCTGATGCTGAGCTGATCCGTGAAGAGTATGATGAACTGGCGGAGATTTCGAGTTGTACAGATTGCAGTGAGAAGGTGTAGAATGAAGTGAAAAACGGAGGACATATGGAAAAGACGAAGTCAGTCATAAGAGTTGGTACCACCGAGGGGCGCTTCCGCATGGTCATGCCGTATCTCATGATTGAGTTCAGGGATATGTATCCCGATTATGACATCAGGGGAGTAATCGGGAATGCCGAGGAGCTGAGGATAATGCTCGAAAATGGGGAGCTCGACCTCGCATTCTGCGGGATTTCGCCTCTTACGCCGGAGTGCATCGAGAAGGAACTCCTCCTGGATGAGAACCTCTATCTTGTCGTAAGCGGCGAGATGCTGAGAGAGTATTTCCCCGAAAGGTACCCTGAATGTATCGGCGATTTCTCCGACGGCGCTGACCTGAGGGATTTCACGCGTCTTCCGTTCTCTCTGAGCCTTCCGGGACTCCGCTGCATGCAGATTCTTGATGACCTCCTGACGAGAGAGGGTATCACTCTCAAGTGCGTTCACAGATCTCCGCACTTCGACCTCCATCAGGAGATGGCGGAAAAGGGGATTGCGGCATGCTTCAGTCTCTCGATGTATCTGCCGCATCTCTATTCGATGAACCTGGACGGCTACAACAACGAGCTTTACGTATTCCCGATCAGGAATCTTACGGATACCAATCCCGTCTACATTCTGACGAACAGGAATAGTCCGTACGTTGATGGAACAAAGGAATTCAGGGCTCTCCTGAAGCATTCAGTGAAAGGACTCGGAAGATATCCCCTGCGGCGGTCATAGAGGACTGCCTTCTCTTATACCGCTTGCATGTGGAGAAGAAGATGATTAAGCTCTCTTTTCGGGAATTCTATGTCAGACGGGGCGTGCTATGGATGAAAAGACGGAAAGCAGAGCGGTAAGAGTCTATCTTCTGATAGTCCTCGGTGTGTGTTATCTTCTGGGGCTTCTCGAGCTGGTTACGGAAAACGGAAAGTTCTACGAGGTCCTTGCAGTCGGCTTCACCTTCATTCCCGTGACTGCGGCATTCATCACAATGCGCATTACAGGTGAAAGACCCCGTTACCGTCTTTCACTCGGAGTCTGGAAGAACATGAAATTCTGGCTTCTTTCGGCCTTTCTCCCCGGAGTTCTCATCGCCATCGGCACTGTAATCTATTTTCTTGTCTTCCCGGAGAATTACAGCGGAATATTCAGAACAGGCCTGAGACTCGGTACGGATACGGAAATCATCGTAAGTCATCCCCTTGTGCTTGCTCTCTGCTGTATTCTCGTCTCCGCCGTCATGATTCCCATACAGCTTCTCGAGCTGGGGGAGGAAATCGGATGGAGAGGATACATCCTTTCCTTCCAGATAGATAAGTACGGAGAGAGAAAGGCCGTGCTCATCAACGGCCTCGAGTGGGGGATTGCCCACCTTCCGCTCATATACTTCGGCTTCAACTATTCTTCCTCTAATCCCGGTGCCCCATGGTCGAACATGCTTATGATGCTTCTTCTCTGTCTTGTTCTCGGAATCTTATTCTCCTTTGTGACAGTCAGAACGGGTAACTGCATGTACGCCGCCATAGCCCACGGAGTCGTCAACACAATCGGCGAGCTTCCCGTATATCTCAGCGTGAACATGCAGAGCGGACTCCTAGGGCCCAATCCCACGGGACTGGTTACAATGCTTCCGCTCATCGTCTTAGCTGTAATTCTCATTATGAAAACGGGAAGGAGAGGTTAGACGACTTCTCCGTCTCACTTCACGGCAATGGTATCGATGAAGGTAAGGAACTTCTTCATGTCGGATGTGATGTATTTTCCCTTCTTCCAGATGAAGCCTATCCTGATTGGGATGGAAGGGTTTATCTCGATGGCTCTGTAGGCTTCGAGTTCGGGCCTGAGGCTTTCGAAAAGGAATGCTCCTACCTTTCCCTCGTCGAGAAAGTTCCGGATTGTCATGAGCTGCGAGACGTGCATCACGATGTTCGGACGGATGTTGAGTGTCTCGAAGCGTGTGCGTATGAGCCTGTTCTGGACGCTGTCGACGTTGAAGAGTGCGAGGGGAGTGTCTCTGAGGTCTTCCATCGAGACGCTTTTCCTCTGCGAAAGGGAATGGTTCTTCGAGACGTAGAAGAGAAGCCTGTCCTCTGCAAGTTCCACTCTGTTGAACTTGTCGATGTCGTAGAACTCCATGTTCACGAGGGCGAAGTCGAGTTCGTCGTTGTATACGAGTTCATGGGCTCTGCCCGAGCCGTATTCGAAGAGCGTGATCGATATCTCGGGATAGACCTTCCTTATGTCATTGATGAGACGCGGAAAGTAGACGATGCTCTGCAATGGTGCAATCCCGATTCTCAGAGGATAGTGGTTGTTCTTCACTTCGCTCATGTCGTTCTCGAGTTCCTCGTAGACATCCAGGAGCTGCGTCGCCTTTCTGTAGAGCTTCTCTCCCTCACCCGTCAGCTTGAGCTTGCTTCCCCTGCGGTAGAAGAGTATGACGCCGAATTCCTTCTCGAGTTCGCGTATCGCAAGAGAGACGGCAGGCTGCGTGACGAAGCACTCGTCTGCGGCACGGCTTATACTCTTGGTTCTGCATACGGAAACGAAATATTCAAGCTGTGTAACTGTCATTCTACCTCTTGCTCTTGTCTCTTTTTCCATTGTTCCACGGTCTCCCCGAGCCTTCAACAATATAAGTTTTTCTTATAGGTCTATCAGAATTATAAAATTTACTTATTTGATTCGACGAAGAAGGCGAAACGTGCAGCCTTCGGAGTTAGGGTTTCATACCCCGCGGCTTGCTGCGATAGAATCCGAGGACTGGAAGAAATTTAACGAAAAGCAAAAGCGAAGTTGTCATATTTTGAGGGAACGGCGGACTGTGTAATAATCCGCGAAAACCCCGGGGAAAAAGCATGAAACAGCAACCCTTGGACTATCTTTACTCATCCATCTATGTTACAATAAATTATGACGATAGTAACGAGACGGGACAGGCATAGAATATACCCTACAGAAGAACAGATAGTTCTCCTGAAGAAGAACCTCGGCTCGTCACGCTTCATCTATAATCAGTGCCTTGAGTATGCAGAGTATGC
>CAVFVX010000152.1:0-4866 GCA_963626075.1 Acutalibacteraceae bacterium | reverse complement strand
TCTCTGAACGCGGCTTCAATTTCTTTCTACCTTCGTTCGTATTCTGAATTGACAGAAACTCTTCTTACAAGCTTCTTATCTTCTCTTCCCTTCGCTGATATCTCAAAAAAACAACGCACTCGTTAATTCCGCGTGCCTAAGTAATCTACTTTTTTTCCATATTATTTGTCAACACGGATTGAGAATAATTTTTAATTATTTTTCAGACCCCTCTTCGCTGTCCTTTTCAGTGAGCGAAGACGCCGTCTCAATCCACCCTTCTCCGCTTGTTCCTTCTGTTATGTACTTAGGAAGAACGGTGTACTCCGCCCTCCTGTCCTCGACTGTGTGCATACCTATGCTCATCGGAATGTACTCGAAGAGAGGCTGGTCGTTGAAGGAGTCCCCGAGGTAGATGCTCTTATCCAGAAGGTCATCCTCGCTTATGTCGAGCGCGTTGACCATGAAGTACTTCAGGGCCGACTTCTTGTCATACGAGCCGAACCATGCATTTATATGTATGGAGCTCTCGGCATACGACGCACCCGAGGCCGTGAGTATGTTCCTGAGGACGTTGATTTCACTCGGCGTCATCTTCGCCTTGTCGTAGGCTATGTCGAAGACGCGTGCCGTCTGGTCGGACGAGAACGGATAGGGAGAGGTGTATCCCATGAGTTCGAGCCTCTTCTTGAGGACCGTATCCTTGTCGATTGACGGATTGATTATATTGGTTATCCCGCCGTCCCTGTCGTGACAGAGGAGCACGGCTCCGCTCTCGGCAACGACCGCGTCGACGGGCCACTGTCTTATGTAACAGTCGGCCCAGCCGACAGAGCCTCCCGTCACAAGGATTATCGAGCGCCCCGAAATCTTCACGGAGTACAGTGCGGCAAGCACCTGCGGCAGCAGCCTGCCGTTACGTGTAATCGTATCGTCGACGTCGCTGATGACGTACTTTATCCTCTTTCTCTCTTCCTCAGTGAAGCCGGGAAAGGGAAGTCCCCTTTCCTCCTTCATCTCGTCATGCCGGAGAGCACGCCGCTCTTCAGAACCTGTACTATATAGATGATGAAGCTCATGAGGGAAGCGAATGCGGAGAGCGAGTAGAAGACGTAGAGTACTGTCGAGTACACCCCGAGATCGAGGCTCGTGAATGTGCTGAGTGCCATATATACAAAGGAAAGGAGCGTCGTTGCCGCATAGAGCACGGTCTTCGCCTTTCCGAATATGTTGGCGGGCATCGCCTTTCCCGCATACTTTGCAAGGAGCATGCGGATGAAGAGAATCGAGAACTCCCTCCACATTATTATTATGAACGCCCAGAGCGGCATGATGCCGAGTGACAGAAAGCAGACGAAGTACGTTATGTGCGTAAGCGTGTCCGCAAAGGGATCCATTACCTTTCCCAGGTCCGTCACGAGATTGCGGCCTCTGGCAATCTTTCCGTCGAAGAGATCCGAGAGCTCCGCGACGGCATATATTACAAGCATCAGTACCGTTGCGGGTACCTTGAATGATGTGTGCTGTTCGATGAGGAAGACGATGAAGAACACGGGAACGAGAACAAGTCTCGTCACAGTCAGTTTGTTAGGCAGATTCATTTTCCTTACTTCCTTTTAATTGCCACTAAAGATATAACCCGAGGAACTTTTCTTCAAGATACTCCGTAAACGGCTCCACTTTAAGCGGCGATCCGCAGACTCTCCCGAGCAGCGTCTCCGGCTCGTATACGGCACCCCATCTCCAGATGTTTCTCTCCTGCCAGTCGGTGATGAGCGGGAATTCACCTTTCCTCAGGGCATTCTCGACGTTCTCCCTTCCGCAGTCCGAATAGAGCTTTTCGAGGAACATCGCTCCGTAGAGGTTACCGAGTGCGTAGGACGGAAAGTAGCCGAAGCTGCCGCCTGCCCAGTGGCTGTCCTGGAGGCATCCCTCGCTGTCGTTCTTCACTTCATACCGGATAATCTTCCGGCTCATTTCATTCCACGCTGACGGTACGTCGGCGACGGAAAGCGAACCGTTGAAGAGGGCCTTCTCGATTCTGTACCTGAGGATTATGTGGAGCGAGTACGTGAGTTCGTCTGCATTGACTCTTATCGCGGAAGGCTGCGGGAAGTTGAAGGCTCTCACGAACGAATCGAGGTCTACGTCTGCAAGCTGCGGCATGCACTTCTGAAGAGAGGGATAGAAGTACTCCCAGAATGCGTGCGAGCGTCCCATGAGGTTCTCCCAGAATCTCGACTGTGACTCGTGCACGCCCATACTCGTTCCCCGGGCCAGCGTCGTTCCCCTTATCCCGGGGTTCTTGGCAGCAGCCATCTCGTAGAGAGCGTGTCCCGTCTCGTGGACTATCGAGAAGATCGGGTCCGTGACGCTCTCGTCCGTGAATCTGTTGGAGACTCTCACATCGTCAGAGCCCAGCGTCGTCGTAAAGGGATGCGCTACTACTCCGATTGCCCCGCGTGTAAGGTCGAAGCCCATCTTGACAGCAACCGAGTTGCAGAATTCCTCCTCGGCCTTTTTGTCATAGGGCTTTGTGAGGAACGATGTGTCGACGCTTTTTCCCTCGAGTCTGTCCATAATCGAGTGAATGGATTTCTCCAGGGGATTGAAGAGCGAATCTATCTTCTCCTCCGTCATTCCCCTTTCATAGAGGTCGAGAAGCGTGTTGTAGGAGCCGTCTCCTATGCACTCCGCTTCTTCCTTACTCAGTGCCACAAGCCTTTCCATCGAAGGACGGAATATGCTCCAGTCGGACTTCTCTCTTGCTTCAAGCCACTTCGAGTGGGCCTTTCCCGTCTCCTCGCTGAGCTCCCTGACAAGTCTCGAGGGCGTCTTGAGGCTCCTCTCGATGTCTCTCCTCCACTCTCTCACGAGAGCTTTGTCGGCGTCGCTGAGGCCCTCAGTATCGATTGCTTCAACAGCTTCCCGGAGTTTTTCCTCCGTTCTTGCCTCATGCATCAGGACCGCAATCAGTCCAAGCTGCTCCGCTCTTTCGTCCTCAGCCTTCGGAGGCATCACCGTCTCCATGTCCCAGCCGAGGATTCCCTCGATGTGACCGAGAGTGTTTATGTATCTGTCTCTTTCCTTAAGATATTCCAGTGCTTCCCTGCTTTTCATTCCTTCACCATAAGAGGGGCATTCATCGAACACCCCTCTCCTTATTAAATATTACCGATTACTTCAGATCTGCTCTTTGTTGTCGACTGTCTTGTGGACACTCTTTATGAAGTCGTCGAGAGCGAGGAAGTTATCCTGCTTTCCGTTTCTGTATCTGACGGAAACGAGCTTTCCCTCCATCTCCTTCTCTCCGAGAATGAGCATATAGGGAGTCTTCATCTTCTGAGCGTTTCTGATCTTCGCATTCATTCTGTCGGACGAGAGATCCGTAGTTACACGGAAACCCTCTGCCCTGAGTGTCTTCTCGACTTCCCTTGCGTAGTCGTAAGCCATCTCTCCGACGGGGATGATTGCAATCTGGTCGGGCGAGAGCCATGGCGGGAATGCCCCGGCATAGTGTTCGATGAGGACACCGAAGAATCTCTCGATGGACCCGAGCAGAGCTCTGTGAATCATGTACGGCCTCTTCTCGACGCCGTCCTTGTCGACGAATGTCATACCGAATCTCTCGGGGAGGTTGAAGTCGAACTGTACAGTCGAGAGCTGCCACTCTCTTCCGATAGCGTCCTTGATCTTGAGGTCGATCTTCGGGCCGTAGAATGCTCCGCCGCCTTCATCGATGTCGTACTTGAGGCCTTCCTTCTCGACGGCCTTCTTCAGTGCCTCGGTTGCTGCATTCCACTTCTCGATTTCCCCCACGCTCTTCTCGGGCTTTGTCGAGATGTAAGCATGAATGTCGTTGAAGCCGAAGGAATGGAGCATGTGCAGCGAGAAGCGGAGAACCTCCATGATCTCGTCGTCCATCTGGTCGGGAGTTACGAAGAGATGTGCATCGTCCTGTGTGAATCCTCTGACTCTCATGAGTCCGTGGAGTGATCCCGCCTTCTCGTATCTGTAGACGGTTCCGAGCTCTGCCCAGCGGCAGGGAAGGTCACGGTAGCTGCGCTTGCTGTTCTGATAGATCATGATGTGGAACGGGCAGTTCATCGGCTTGACGTAGTAGTCGGTGTTGTCCATCTCCATCGGAGGATACATGCCGTCCTTGTAGAAGCCCAGGTGTCCCGAGGTCTCCCAGAGCCAGCTCTTACCCACATGCGGTGTGTAGACCATCTCATAGCCGTTCTTGTAGTGTTCCTCTCTCCAGAACTGCTCGATGACCTGTCTCACTCTTGCTCCCCTGGGGTGCCAGTAGACAAGGCCCGGGCCTGCTTCCTCATGAAGTGAGAAGAGGTCGAGTTCCTTGCCGAGCTTTCTGTGGTCTCTCTTCTCGACGTCTGCGAGATGATCCATGTAAGCTCTGAGGTCTGCCTTGTTCGCCCATGCCGTTCCGTAGATACGTGTGAGCATCTTGTTCTTCTCGCTTCCTCTCCAGTATGCACCGGCGATCGAGAGAAGCTTGAAGCCGTCTGCTGCGAGGTCCTTCGTGCTCTGGACATGCGGGCCGCGGCAGAGGTCCGTGAAGTTGCCCTGGTTGTAGATTGTCACCGTCTCGCCTTCCGGAATTGCATCCAGGAGTTCGAGCTTGTATTTCTGATTCTTGAAGATTTCCCTTGCTTCGTCCCTTGTGACTTCCTTCCTTACGAATTCATGCCCCTCGTTGATGATCTTGCGCATGTTCTTCGTAATCGTCTCGAGGTCCTCCTCCGTGAGAGGTCTCGGAAGGTCGAAATCATAGTAGAATCCGTTCTCGATCGACGGTCCGATTGCAATCTGCGCATCGGGGAACATCATGAGGACGGCTTCGGCCATGACGTGAGCTGTCGAATG
>CAVFVX010000151.1:0-4873 GCA_963626075.1 Acutalibacteraceae bacterium | reverse complement strand
TCAAAACCGAATCGGCTAACTTTCATCTGTGAAGCACGAAGCCGGCATCCCTTTAGGGTGGCGGTAGTTCACTATTTCGTTCTATTCGCTATAAGGACAATCCTTGTCGTGACGGAAAGGAGGAAGGCGGAAGAGAAGGAGAGAATGTATGTCTCGTGGTTCCCATCATCGTGATGATAGACGGAGGCCGTACGTATTCCTACGGCCTCATACCCGCCATAGCGACGGCAGTCTACACAACATACCGCATGACCGTGGCGGTGATGAATCTCGTGAGAGCGAAAAGAAGCGGAAGCCGGCTTGTGATAACCCTCAGAACCGTCAACTTCCTCGATGCTCTCCTCTCCGTCCTGACGCTGCAGAACGCCATAATCAGGGCGAACGGCGGCATTGACGACGATATGCACACGCTCATGATATATACGAGTACAGCCATATGGCTCTTCATGGTCTTCCTCTCGATACGTTCCTTCAGAAAGATAACAGCAGAGTAAAGAGAACAAATTTCCCGGATTCGCAATATGTCTAATTCACGATGATTGAGAGAGTTATCGTGAAAACTGGTGCTTTCTTCTCCGAAAGTCTTCGCTTCTTCCTGAGAATAATATCAGGGGCATGGAGAATGAAATTCAAGAGAACAAATTTATCGGATTCGTAATGTGCCTAATTCAAGATAACTGGAGGAGTTATCGTGGAATAAGATTCCTTCTTCTCCGAAAGTCTTCGTATTTTCCGTAGATAATGTCTCCTCGTGCTACAGCCTGCGCGCAGAGAAGATTCAAGAGAACAAATTTCCGAACCCCGGAAGACTGTTAACTGCCGCTACAGTCAGAAGTTACTAGACTATGACTGCCGTTTTTCTCCTGAAGATTTCCGCACATGACGAATTCTGCCGAATGAAAAAGCGGGATTGAAATCGTCAATAATTCTTGTCTTAAGCAAGAATTACCGTCATCGGTGCGGCTATGGCTTATCCGAGAATGAAATCGTGTGTTGAAAGCCCTCCGCAAGCTGTAGCACTATCTGATGAAGACACCCAAAAGGGAAAAGACAGTTTATATTTTATTCTTGTTTAAGATAATTAAACTATTATACGAAGAGAAAATAGACATGTTATGCATGATGTTTGAGCGCGTCTTTTATCCTCTCTTCCGCATCGACGGAAGTTGTCTTGATGCGGATGAGCTTAAGACCGGCGGAACACAGTATTCTGTCTTTTCTCTGATCTCTCAAACTCTGTAATTCTTCCGTGTGCTGTTTTCCATCTACCTCGACAATCAATCTTATCGACTTGTCGAGCAGACTGTAGACCACATAGTCGCAGTGCGTGTTTTCATTCTCAACAAACCTTATGTCTTCGTTGTCTGTCAGAAGAGTCGTGTTTATAACCATTCTCAGCGGGTAATTGAACAGAACGCCCAGTGGTCCGAATTCTCCGGATGAGCAGTAACCATTCAGTAGTGTCCAAATGATGTTTTCGCTGTCGAACTGTGACACTTTCATGATTTTCTTTTTCAACGGTTCGAGAATCCTCGAGTAGTCTTCGAACATCAGGTCGAAAACGGACCAGACTGCAGACATCTTTCTCTCGCATCCTCTGCTGTAGCGGGTGAAACGGGCAAGATCCTCAAGGAGTGTTCCTTCCTGAGAGAGGGCCTCTGATGATGCTATGACATAGAGCCTGTCCTTTGCGCGGGATACGGCGACGTTTATCAGATTCGGGTTGTTGAGGAAGTCTGTACGCTCGCTGTCCGGGTAGACCGTTGTTCTGTCGGATGTCGTCGAGAGTATCATGACCGAACGTTCCTTTCCCTGGAACTTATGGACTGTGTCGGTGAGGATTGAGGAATCGCTGACTGTATTTCTGATCAGCTCCACCTGGGCTCTGTATGGAGCCGTGATGCCAACTTCATTTCTGTTCTTCAGAGTCGGAAGTATTTCATCAGTGATTACCTTCACCTGCCGTTCATTCATCCTTCCGAGTGCCGAGTGTGAAGGCGTTTCAATCAGCTTTATTCCGTTGCCACCCCTGTGCAGAGTCTGGATTACCAGTTCCCCATTATAGAACCGCTTGTTGCAGAAGCTGATTATCTCGGGATCACAGCGGTAGTGCTCATTGAGAAGTGTAGTCGGAAGTGATGAGTCGAATTTCTTTTTGATGCTTTCGAGAAGACTGTACCTTCTGTAATCGAAGCAGTCATCAAGCCTGTATTTCTTCCTTATCTCATCAAGCGGGACGGAGAGTCTGCTTTCGATTACATGAGGAAGCTGCTTCGAGTCACCGACTATGACTGCGTTCTTTGCGGCAGCAAGAGCTGGCAGCCCGCTCGTGAGCCCGACCTGACTGGATTCGTCGATGATGACGTAGTCGAAGAGCACCGAGTACGGTTTCGACGACTGGAGGGAATGCGTTGTGCTGAGCACTATCGGATAGTGAGTCAGAAAGTTACTGTCGTTCTTGTAGCTGTCCTCGGAGAAACTCTTGTCTTCAAGATTCTGGAACCTTCTCTTGAGATTGCTGAAGAGTTTCATCTTCGACTGTTCTCTGAACTCTGTGAGAATCTTCTCAGCCTTATCCTGCGGGTATCTGGTGGAAATCTCTGTGAGTTCCTCCCGGCATTCTCTGATTTTCTCCGTGTAGTACTTTTTCTGCAGAAAATCCACAACCGCGGTCGGAGAGAAGTTTCTTCCCGGCCAGCATCCGAACCAGAAGAGCATCTTCAGTTTTCTCAGCAGCTGCGGAGTCCGCCTTGAATACAGCGTTTCTATGTAGGCGGCATACTTTAGTGTGGTGTGCGAGGACATTTCGTCGGAGCAGAAGCGGGGTAGCGAGCCGGAATATTCCGTTTCGGACCTCTCCTTTTCCATTTTCTCTCTTTCCAGATCGGCTATGGCTTCTCGTAACCTTGCCTTTCTGACGGCGGCGTCGTAGTAACCGAGAACTTCCGTTTCGAGATTCGTTATAACATCGTCGGAAGGGGAAGAGGAGAACGGTTCAAGCATTTTCCTGAGTTCCGCTTTCGAGTGGGGACGGGAGAAGAACAGCTCTCTGTTGCTCATGCTGCCGAGTCCGGCACAGAGCTCTCCTAGTGTAGCGTCTCAATGACATTTTGAATAATCTGCTAAATATACTAAATTAACTATTGCCATTTATCCTAAGTATGCTAAAATATAATCAAGAAAATTAGTATATTTAGGAGGAGCTATGTCCATCACACGCTCTTACAACAAACACACGGGCATAAGTTATGCCTACGAGACGTCGTACATTTGGGATGACGAGCGTAAGAAAAAAGTCCAGAAGAAGAAATGTATTGGCCAGTTCGATGAGAAGACGGGAGAAGTAGTTCCCAATCAGAATAGAGGTAGACCGAGAAAAGAGGTTCCAACTCAGGTTATTAATAATGAAGAAAAGCCTTGTCTTCAGCCGTGTAACAGTGAAGCGATTACAAAAACCATGGAAGACATCTCTCTGCGGATTACCGAAATTGAGAAGACTTTCCACTCCCTAGAGAGTGAAGTAGCCGCTCTCGGGAAGGATCTCGTCCTTTTGAAGGAGCAGACAGCCCGATGAGAAGACGTACTGACTGCGGTCTGCACCCGCACGGCGGCTGAGACGAGGGCGACTATGGGAAGGCCTCGTATCTATCACATATCTTTAACCGAAGTTGAACGGGACTTCCTGAAATCGCTCAAAAGGAAGACAAAATCTTCTACGGTCTTTTCTCGCTGCAGAGTTCTGCTCGAGGCAGATGAGAACCGCTGGAAGAAACGCTCTACACAGACAATAGCTGCCAAGGCGGGTGTCACCCCTGCTACGGTGGCTGCCGTGCTGAAGATTTTCGAGGAAGGCGGAGTCTCCGAGGTCGTAAAACTCAACAGAAATCCGAATTCCGATGTCTCAAGGCTGAAGGCTACGGGAGACATTGAAGCGAAGATTATAGCGAAGGCCTGTAGCAACAAGCCTGACGGGTATGCCAGATGGACGCTTACCTTACTGGAAAAGGAGCTGAAGGTCATACTTGAAGAACCAGTCAGCAGAGCAACAATCGGCCGTGTACTCCGGAACAATGACATAAGGCCCCATCTGAATGCCTACTGGTGTATTCCTCCGGAAGAGGATGCAGAGTTCGTCGCAGCCATGGAAGACATCCTGGATCTCTATCAGCAGCCTTATGACCCGAAATACCCACTGTGGTGTATGGATGAGAAGCCGTACCAGCTTCTCGATGAGTCTCGTACACCCATCCCTATGAAACCCGGGAGTATTGAGAAACTCGATTCGGAATACGTGAGAAACGGTACAGCCGCTGTATTCTGCTTCATCCAGCCGCACCATGGAACAATCGCCGAAAAAGTCGAGCCGACACGAACTGCTGTGGACTGGGCGGAAAAGGCCAGGTACCTCGTTGACGTGCTTAATCCGGACGCCGAAAAGATCAGGCTCGTAATGGACAACCTCAATACGCACTCCATAGCTTCTCTCTACAAGGCATTTCCCCCGGCGGAAGCCAGAAGAATTGCCTCGAAGCTGGAGATTCACTATACGCCGAAGCATGGAAGCTGGCTCGACATCGCCGAAATCGCCATCAATATTATGACAAGGCAGTGTCTGAACAGAAGACTTTCGAGTATTGATGTGCTTCGAAGGGAGCTGGATGCCTGGTGCGAAAACTACAACAAGAACCCGTCACCTATCTCCTGGCAGTTCCAGACAAAGGATTCGCGTACCAAACTCAGAAGACTCTATCCCGACATAGACAAGTTCTACAAAGAAAGAGATGAGCGACGCGAAGAAAAAGCAAATCCGACAGAATAATTAATCAAGCCATTATTTAAGATGCAGGGGATGCTGTGCTAATTTTATGGCGGC
>CAVFVX010000150.1:0-5077 GCA_963626075.1 Acutalibacteraceae bacterium | reverse complement strand
TTCATGTGCCAGCCTGAAGGCATGGCACCTTTCTTGCTGTTTTCTATGTAATTCACTCACATATGAAAGAGGACCTGTCTGACTGCGGCTGGTCCTTCTTTTTCTGTGCATGCTTTACCGTATCTTAAGTGTTAAATCCGAAATATTTATTGATAAAAACCGCAAAATCCATAAAATGAAGAATAAGCGACAGGTGTACCGGTAAACGCCGGAAGCACGGACCCGGGGCGGTCCGGGCGCAGTTCCTGCCGGAAGAAAAGAGAGAAAGAAGGGAAATATGAGCGGGAGCATCGGAAAGGGAAATGCTGCGGGAAAACTGGCACTGACCAGTTTCACCTTCTTCATCTCGTATTTCATGCAGGCGCTCTACGGCTTTACCGACCTTATCGTTGTCGGCCGCTACTGTACGGTAAGCACCTCATCCGCCGTTGCCTCGGGAAGCCTCGTGATGCATCTCATTACCGTTGTTGCAGTCAGTCTTTCCGTCGGCACTGCCGATGCCATAAAGAAGTTCTACGAGAAGGGTGACAATGAAACGACGGAGAGAGTAATCGGAGCGACAGCCGCATTCTACGGCACCATCGCCCTTGCGGCCTACTTCATTCTGAGTTTCCTTACCCCGATGATAGCTTCTCTCCTGAACCTCCCGAATGCGGCACTCGACCAGGCGAAGGTATATCTCCACATAAGCTTCATCGGTATTCCCTTCATAGCTCTCACGAACCTCTCGAGCAGCACGTACCGCGGTCTCGGAGACAACCGCTCTCCGATGATCATCCTCTTCATTTCATGTGTTTTCAATGTCTTTTTAAGCGTACTTCTCGTCGGAACGTACAACATGGGCGTATACGGTGCTGCAATAAGTACGGTTGCCTCACAGGCTCTCAATGCCTTCGGCTGTACCGTGCACATCCACTTCTTCCTGAAGAACAGAGGACTCAGGGTCAACTGGAGATTCATCAGATATGACAGGAAGATCATCCGCCCGATAACTGAAGTCGGGTACCCCATCGCAGTTCACGACTGCATGATCCAGCTTGCGTTCCTCATCATCACCATGATTCTCAACCGCCGCGGGCTCGTCGATTCTGCGGCAACAGGAATAGTCGAGAAGGTGCTCGCAACGCTTCTTCTCTTCTCGTCATCCGTGAACTCGGGTGTTTCGGTACTGTCAAGAGAAGAGCTCGAGAAGAACAATACCGTGAAGGCGAGGGATTATCTCTACCAGGGACTTCTTCTTGCCGGTCTCACCGCCATCGTTCTCAATGCCATCATCCAGATATTCCCCGAGGAGATTGTCTCCTTCTTCACCCTCGACAAGGCGGTTATCTCGAGCGGAGCGAAGTATCTCAAGGGCTACTCCATAGGTCTCATCTTTGCTGCCGTCCACTATGTTTATACGGGGTATTTCAATGCCCTGGGTATGAGCGGAATATCTTATGTGCATAACATCATCTCAAGTGTGTTCCTGAGGATTCCCGGTGTCTATTTCATTTCGATACTCTATCCGAGGAACCTCTATCCCGTGGGGCTTGCATCTGCCTCCGGTGCCGTATTCTCGGCAATCATATGCGTCTGCATCTACATCTATCTCGTGAGGGCCGGTAAGAACAAGCTCACGATAAAGAAGGTCGTTTCCGAAGGGGAGAAATGACAGAAACGGGGAGTGTTGCAAGGCTCCCTCTTTTCTTTCATAATCGGGCCATGGAAAAAGACCTCACAAGGGGAAGCGTACCGGGTAACCTCTTCCGCTTCTCCCTCCCGTTTCTTGCATCATACTTTCTTCAGACTCTCTACGGCATGGCCGACCTTGTCATAATCGGTCAGTACGAAGGAGTCGCAAGCACCACGGCAGTATCTGTCGGGAGTCAGGTCATGCACATGATAACCGTCATGATAGTAGGTCTTGCGATGGGCTCCACGGTTGCCATTTCGCACGCAGTAGGTGCTGGAGACAGGGAGAGGGCCGCGAGAGACATCGGGGGAACGATAGCCGTGTTCACTGTTGTAGCAGTTGCTCTCACTGTGGTGCTGACGGTATTCAGAAACGGGATAGTATCTGTAATGTCGACGCCTGAGGAGGCGGTCGACGGGACTGCAGCGTACCTTCAGGTATGCTTTCTCGGTATTCCCTTCATTACGGCATACAACATCATAAGCGGAATATACCGGGGACTCGGGGACTCGAGGACACCGATGTTCTTCGTTCTTGCGGCGTGCATAGCGAACATCGTCCTCGACATAGTCTTCATGGGGCCTCTTTCACTCGGTCCTGCCGGAGCCGCGCTCGGAACGACGCTCTCGCAGGCCCTCAGTGTCGTCATAGCACTCATTCATCTTTCGCACAGCAGAAGCGGCCTCCGGGTCGAAAGAAGATATATCCGCTTCGACGGGGAAATTATAAAGCCCGTACTCCGCACGGGTCTCCCGATAGCCGCCCAGGACGGCCTGATACAGGTTGCGTTCATAATCATCACGATAATAATGAACAGGCGCGGCCTTACCGACGCGGCGGCAGTCGGAATCGTGGAGAAGGTTATATCTTTCCTGTTCCTTGTGCCGTCTTCGATTCTCTCCTCTGTCTCTGCGCTGTGTTCGCAGAACATCGGAGCGAAGAAGGAGAAGAGGGCTGACGAGACGCTCTACTGGGCGCTTTTCTCAGCCGTCATCTTCGGCCTGGTCGTATCTGTAATCATCCAGTTCACTGCGGAAGGGGTCGTGAGCATCTTCACGACGGATGAAGCTGTCATCCTGAGCGGCGGGCAGTACCTCAGGGGATACGTCTTCGACACGCTCTTTGCGGGAATACACTTTGCATTCTCGGGTTACTTCTGCGCAGTCAACAAAGCCTGGATATCCTTCATGCACAACATAACCGCAATAGTCCTCATGAGGATTCCGGGAGTATATGTGCTGTCGAATCTCTATCCCGACAATCTCTTCCCCGTGGGGCTTGCAACGGTGTCGGGGTCGCTGCTCTCGGCTGTAATCTGCACTGTCGCATTCATAATACTGAAGAGAAAGAGGAAGTCTTAGGCTTCGTCGATGACTTTCTTGTAGGGCATCAGCATACCCTTGTCCATTGCGGAGGCGTTCTTCGCCATTATCTTCTTATTACGCATTAAAGATCCCAGGAAACAGAGAGCTATCATCTTTCCTCTCTCCTTCTGCGGGAAGTCGTAGAAGCCGTACTTCTTATAGAATCTGTGGTCGTCCCTCATGATTCCCCTCATCACCCAGATAAGGTCGCGGAATATCTTCATGCCGCCGACGCCGTAGAAGTTCCGGGGCCTGCGGTAGCTGTTCTCGAGAGCGTAGACGAGATTCAGCGAGAGCATCCTGATACCTTCTTCGTCCTCAGCCATACCCGTGAGATAGTTCCTTCCGACTTCGCTCCGCGCTTCGAGTATTGTCCTGAGATTGTCCTCTCCATCGAGAGTGCCGTCGACTATGTAGCCTATGGGTTTGAACTGCGACACGGTCCTGTGTCCGTTGTAGAAGCGTCTGTCGTCGTAGTTCTTGTACACGGGTCCCATCGAGTGGTCGGTGACGGAGAATGCGTAGACTACGGCGTCGGATGAGAGTACCTCGTCTTCGAGGAGCCTGTCGAAGTTGTCGTTGTATACGCACTTACCCTCGAGTGCGCACTTCAGGCACCCCAGACACCCGCCTTTGAAGGTGAATGCCGAAAGGTCCACAATCCGTGTTTTGCAGGGGAAGACGGATACGAAGTTCTCCACCATCCTTCCGATTCTTTCCCTGTTGTACGTGTAATCAACCACAACAGATACCGTATAGTCATCCTTCTTCTCCGTACTGAGAGTTTCCTTTTCGATTACAGGAAGAGGTGAGGCTTCTTTCTTCTTTATCGCCTTCTTTACTATGTTGTTCTCCGCAGCCCAGAGCGTACGGCGCCAGAATCTCAGGAGATCCTCCTGTCCCTCCTTCTTTGTTAGGTCCTCCATGTCCTCGGAGAGTCCTTCGATGTAATCGAAGCCAAGGTCGAGGAGGTTCTCCTCAAGCCACTTATGGGCCGTCGTGTCGTAGAAGTGCTTGCTTGTCGTGATGCACGTGGCCTTCTTACCCTCGAACGAGAGTCCCTTCTCCCTCAGGAGGCGTATGAAGTAGTGGAGCTGACTCGGAGCTATGAAGGTATATACCGGGAAGGAGAAGACTGTGAGGTCGCTTTTCCGTATTGCCGCAGTAATCCCGTCGAGCTTCTTCTCGTTGACACTCTTCGAGAAGCCTATGTTGATGAAGGAGAATGAGCACTGCGGGAGTTTCTTCTCCGCATAGAGAGATGACTGCAGCGTAATGGAGTTGTCTCCCCTCGGAGACGCATTGAGTACGAGGATATTCATGACTCAATCATACAACAGAAAATGAAGAATGTGTTCAGTATCAGTAATCAATACAGGTGTACTGTCATCTTACTGCGGTTTAACAATGGTAAAGAGCCTATGTACTTGTCTCTCCATTATTTACACTTTTTAACACCACTTTTTCCAGGCACTGTGGTACATTATCTGACGAAGAAGGAAAGAGAGATATGGAAAAGATTGAGGATCTTCAGATAAAGACCACTTCATATAAGAGGGAATGGCTTGAAAGCCTTGCAAAAAGGAGCGGCGTCAGCGTCGATGCTCTCATCAACAATCTCATAGACGAGCATCTGGGGGAAATCGAGAACGCCTACGACACGAAGCTCAGGATCGAGGCTCTCGAGGCTGGGCTGAAGAACTGAGATCAAGGTACGCGCTTAAGAGACTCCGGGAGATGATTCCGGAGTCTTTTTTCTGCCCGGAACATGGATTTTCGAACATTGACAAATAACGGAGGCGTTATTAGTATTTAGATAAAGAAAGGCGCTGTAAAAGACGGTCAGCCTCTACTTAGCAATTTTTGTCTCGCTTCGGTTTCAGCTTTTGGCGAGACTTTTTTATTTTATACCAGATGGACAGAACTGTATCCACAGCCTGCAGCACCTCAAAGAATCCTTTGATGAATGCTTTTATTTTCAATATAGTCACCCCCTTTCACCCGCAGGATTTGAGGGGAGTTAACCTCCTCAACGGAT
>CAVFVX010000149.1:0-5104 GCA_963626075.1 Acutalibacteraceae bacterium | reverse complement strand
TGTAGAATCATTGTTTATAGTGAAGGCTATTCGACTCAAGCAAACGAGCTTTTTTTGTTACTATTCACACCCCCTATTTAACAATTGAGCAGGCATGACGGCTTAACCCGTCGTTTGGCGAGCTAAGTTCCAGTCATATAGAGTCGTTTGGGTTCGGCTTATGCCGCCGGGACATCATCCGGAACCGAGTCCGGAGTCACTTCAGGTCCGGCATCGGCGGCCGGGGCCGGGGCTGGAGCTTCGGTCTCCTGGGGAACGGGCGGAGGAGTCGGTCTGTCGAATATTTCCTTCAGCTTGTTGAAGAGGTTCTCACCCTTTGCACTTGCAGTATGTATGACCGAAAGCCCCTGACAGACCTGCTCGGCAGACTTCGCAGACCGGAAGGTCGTCATCGTGTGTTGTTTTCTCTTATATTTTCGGGCACTTCTCTCGGCGCAGTTATTATCGCGGGGAAGGTCGGGATTGGAGAGGAATCTCAGCTCTGAATCCACATACTCTCTCATCTTCCTGCTGAGGCAGTAACCCTTTCTGAAATACTCCTTCGGAGGGTTCGCTTCGTATTCCTTGTCAGCTGTGTCGAGGATGCCGAGGTATTCATCTTTGAGTTTCTGAATCTCTTCCGGCGTCAGCTTTGCTCTTTCCTCTTTCGTGAAGCGTAATACCTTGATGTAGAACTCAATCATCTTCTTCGCCCAGGTAAGTTCATTCTCGTTCTGAAGAACTTCAGCCAGGTAGCGTAACTCATGGATGATGCATTCCTGGTGTTCCAGACCATAACTGTAGAAGGTAATGTCGTGGTCATGTATGAGAATGCCGAGGTAGGTTTCAACGGGGGAGCCTTTAATTCCCTTGTGTCCCTTATGGTCTCTGAAGAGGTAGAGGACGCTCTCGCCGTTGCTGCAAACGAGTACCTGCTTGTTCTTCCCGTTGAGCATGGCATTCGTGAAGTCTGCGTGCATGTACGGCGATTTGACAAGCTCCTTGAGGATCTCATCAGCCTCCTTCTTCGACTTCCTGCTGAATTCCTTCATCAGGTTCTGGATGAAGCCCGTGGACGGGTGGAGGTCGCCGCCGGAGAGTTCGGTGATGAACTTCTGTGCATTACCGATGGAGACGTTGCAGCGGTTCAGAAGAAAATAGAGCAAGGCCTTGATGCCCGAGCCGTAGCTGGATTCATTGTGGCTTACGTTCTCGGGGAAGGAAATCCAGTGTCTTTTGCCGTCGGAGTCAATGTATTCCCTGGAGATGTATATCGTGTTCTTGACGATGATCTCGATGTCGGAAACGGTTCTGTGTCTCTCTCGGCCTGTGTAGGTAATGCCTTTCTCTATTGTCTCCTGGTCGGGTTCCAGGATTATTTCCTGGTTTATGACTTTGTCGGAGTTGGGAACACTACGTGCGTGTCCCGGATGATTGAGTCGAGCTCCAACCTTGTTGCCGGAAGGTTTTCTGTTGTTCTGGATTATCTTTTTCTCGGGAGGATTCGTGGATGACGGCTTGGAGGAGTTCGTGGAGTCCATGTTGATGCGTATTTCCTGCTTCTTGACTGTACTGGTCAACGCTTCAATCGTCTTTTCCTTTTCCTCGATTGTCTTCCTCAGCTCTGCGACGAGCTCTGTCTGCCTCTCGTATTTTCTTATGTCGACTTCCAGAATGTTCTTTTCTCTCTTGAGTTCTTCAATCTGGCTTTTGTATTTGGAGACATTCTCCGTGTTCCTGCGCTCAGCATTGAGCTCCTTCGTCAGCTCGGCATTCTCCGCGCGAAGGGCGGTGTTCTTCTGCCTCAGATCTGTATTGGTGTAGAGAAGTTTGTCATAAGCCGCACATTTGTTTCTGTGATGCTCTTCTGCCTTGCGGGCCTTGCCCTCAAGGTAGAGCACATACTTGCAGTTCTCTTTACACGTGAAGTCTCCAAACAACATGTCAGCCATTCTCTCAGTTCCCGTTCTTCAGTTTCTCAATCTCCGCCTTGAGTTCCTCGTTCTCTTTCCGGAGTGCGAGAATCATTTCCCTGCATTCCTTGACTGTCTTCGGAAGGACGGAAGTCTCTGCCATCTTCTTGCATCTTCCGTCGGTAGGAGTAATCTCTCCCGTCTCCGTATTTACCCTGCCGATGAGCTTTCTTGTAGCTCTTCTCTTCTGCTGTTCCTTGTCCCAGAAACTGTGATTCTCGTAGGCGTAGGTGATGCCTGTCCTCTTGTCCAACTGATAGATAATTCCCATGGCCTTTCTCCTTTATTTCTTTATGCGTATTATAACGCCTAACGAAACAGAAGTCAAGAGAAATCTCTCGAAAATGCAAATATTTCTTGCAAATTCCGAGAGTTAAAACTGCGCTGACGCCGAACTAAGGCTAAAGACCTATGATTTAGGCGTTAGGGGGTGTGAATAGTAACAATTTTCTGAGCTATAGGGCAATTACAACAGGCCCATTCAGAGCAGTTCTCCAACAATCAGACCTCATCAGGCTCAAACCTGTTGACGTCATGATAAACCACTCCAGGTTGAAAAACTTCAAAAGTGTCACTTTTCTAGCCACTTTTACCTCTTTTTTCCGGCTAATCTAGAATCAGGGCGCTGTCTGTGGCGGGCTCGGCTGCCTTGCTGTTCATTCTTTAATGGACATCCGGAGATTTCGTTTCCGGATTCTCAAAGTCAAAAACTGAGAGAAGGAGGTGCCTATGGATTTGAAAACGATTATTGATGCTCTAAGCCTCGCTGTCGCGGTAATCGAACTTGTTCGAAAGCTGTATCAGTCATGGCGGAAAAGAAAAAAGAAAGTTGAAAAAAAACATACCGCCCATCGCTTTGACCGAAGCTAGGCGGTATTCAATACCAAAATAGCAAGGTGGCAACCACGGATGGCGTTCTCTTGTATCTTTAATTTACCACGGGTCAGTCACTTTTTAAAGCCCCGCGAAGGATCTTATAAATAAGAAAGAGGACAGATTTACTCCGTCCCCAATCTATTTAGTCAATCCCCCCCGAAAAGTTGAGATAACCTCTCTTTCCTGTCTCCACTGTACCATGTATCGGGAATAATGCAAGCAGTGTTTTTCACTTTACATTCAGTAAATTCTACGACACATGTAGGATTATTTATCAATCCTTGAGTGGAATGTCGAAAGACATGCGGTCTCTTGTGAGAACGGTGTCCGGGAAGATTTCCTTCGCTTCCTTCAGAAGTCTCTTGAGCTCCCTGTCCTGGTAGCGCGGCGAATAGTGCTGAAGGCAGAGCGTTCTGCACTCCCCGTCGCGGGCAATCATTGCAGCCTGGGATGCGGTCATGTGCTTCTTCTCCTCTGCAGTCTCGATGAGGTCGTTTTCGAACATGCCTTCGCAGAAGAGGATGTCGGAGTTACGGACGAAGTCGGAAATCGAGGGGAAATAGAGCGTGTCCGTTATGTAGCTGAACTTCCTTCCCTCTCTCTCCTTTCCCATGACAAGGTCGGGAGTGATTACCCTTCCGTCGTCAAGGGTAATCGCCTCACCTCTCTGGAGGCGGCCGTAAAGAGGGCCCTTGGGAATTCCGAGGGCTACGGCCTTATCGGGAAAGAACTCGCCCTTTCTCCGCTCCTCGACGAGGGAGTAGCCGTAGCATGGTTTCGTGTGGTCGAGGCGGTAGGCGTTGATTGAGTAGCCGTCTCCCGTATATATGCATCCCTCCTCCACCGGAGTGAAGATTATGTCGTAGTTTATGTACATGTCGAGAATGCGGCGTGATGACTCGATGTATTCCCCGAGCTTCGATGGCCCGAAGATGTAGAGAGGTGTGTCTCTGTCGACCTGGCTTGAAAGCATGAGAAGTCCCGGAAGTCCCGTGACATGGTCTGCATGCATGTGCGATATGAAGATTGCGCTGATTTTCTTCCATCTGAGATTCAGCATCTTCAGCGACACCTGTGTGCCTTCGCCGCAGTCGAATAGAAACAGTTCCCCGTCTCTCCGCACGAGAGCGGAGGTGAGGAATCTTCCGGGAAGGGGCATCATGCCGCTCGTCCCGAGTGAAAAGACCTCTAAGTTCATGTGTGAAGATTACAACAGAAAGAAGAAACTTTCCATCACTCTATCTTATCTCTCCCAGGAGCTCGCGGCTTCGGGTGCGGTAGAGCTCGATGCGGAGCGTCAGGGATGAGCATAGAATCATCAGAACGAGCATCAGAATGATAGATGAGACGGGTACGGAAAGAGTGAACGACGATATGTAATACTCAACTATCTCCGGTTCCTTCTTGGCCACGAAAGATATGAGAGACGGCGAGAGAAGCGAGAGAAGTATTCCGCACCCCGTTCCGAGGAGTGACGAGACTGAGACGCTCACAAGAGTCATTCTCCTGTAGATTCTCCGCACCTCGCTTTCCCTCATTCCCATAAGTCTCAGGGATGCTATATCCCTGCGGTCACGTGATGTGTAGACGTGAGCGATGTCGGCGCTGAAGAAGGCCGCAAGGAGAGCGACGAAGATAAGGATCACGTAGAGAATCATTATGGACTGGTCGACGTTGGTGCAGAGCGAGGAGTACTTCTCCCTGTAGCTCTGAGCCCATATTCCCTCCTTCCAGAGGGACTCCACAACACTCTCGACGTCTGTATTCCTGTCAAGGAGTATCTCGTACACGGAGTCGCTGTCGGTAAGGGATATGTCGACGAATGCGAGGTATTTGTCGAGCTGTGCGTAGCCCGAAGAGTAGATTCCCTTAACGGTCATGAGCACGGGTCTCGCTCTCCCCTCATCCTTTTCATATAAGAGGAGCGTGAGTCTGTCTCCGATTGAAAGCGAAAGAGAGGAAGCGAGAGTCGAGGACACTATTATCTCGTTGCGGTATTCCTCGTCCGTCTTCTCGAGCTTCATTCCCTCGCCCCTTTCACCGGAGAAGTATTCCTCGAGGTCGACGCCCTTGAGATGCACGAGGCTCTTGCCGCCTGATGAGTAGAGAATGCCGTCCCCTTCCTTCACTTCGTCGATTCTCGCCCCGTCATATTCCGAGACGTCGATGTACTCCTCCGTTGTGAACGAGCCGCATCCGAGAAGGACTATCATCCTCTCTATCGCTCCCGTCATCGAAGATATGAACACCATCACGAATACAAGCGTCATCACGAT
>CAVFVX010000148.1:0-5506 GCA_963626075.1 Acutalibacteraceae bacterium | reverse complement strand
TGCCGGGTAATATATGACCGAAATGCGGGAGTCCCGTTGCAAACGGAGGCCCGTCGTAGAAGACATATTCGTTGTCTGCCGGGCGGTTCTCGATGCTCTTTCTGTAGACATCGTTGTCCTCCCAGAACTTCAGAATCTTCTCCTCTTCAGAGGGAAAGTTCACCTTATTGTTCACAGGTTCAAACATCTTTGTTTCTCCTTAGGATTTTTCCTTTCAATTGTAAGAGTTTACCCCCGCCTCTATCAAGGGGGCGGTAATGATGACTGGTCCGTTTACCTGCTGTTTTCGATTAAGGAAAGCCGGAAAAGGCTCATCCTTTTACTTCAAGCCCGTGTCTCTCTCTTATTTCATCAAGGACCGCCTGCACTCTCTCATCACTGCTGTCTTCAAGACTGAGGATGAGAGAAATGTCGTCCACATGACCGTCTGCTGCAAAGACAGCGGGATCATACGACCACACCTCGACTGGAGAGCCGCCGAAATCCTCGAAATACTCCTTTGAGCAGATATCTGAGGAGGGGATATCACGGGCACTCTTCCTTGAGACTGCAACAGTGCCGTCGGATTCGAGAGCACACACCATCGTACTCTTTTCAAGAGCCCTGATTCCTCCGATAATCCCGCCGAATCCGGAATACGCTGTTTTAAGATAGATAACCTTCTCCACGGGAGACTTCAGTCTGTTCCACCCTTTTCCGAGAAATTCGTTCTTCCCGTACAGAGGCTCAATCCACTTCTTTGTTCCCTCCGTCGACACTTTTATGAGACCGGAGGAAAGAAGGTCGTCGACAGCTCTTGTGCAGGTTGCCTTCGAAAGCGACAAAGCCGATGCGATGTCTGACATATTCTCTCTCTGCTCATTCCTTCTGTAATACAGGTAGAGGAAGACAAGCTGTGTTCCGGGGGCCATTTTCTCTCCCGGAGAAGGCATGCTCCTGAATCTTTCAGAAAATACGCAGCCGAGGAACGGAAGGTATATCTGCTGCGAAAGAGAGACGAAGGGTATCCTGCTCTCCATGAGATTACGTCTCTGGAGAGATGTGAGATTATCGAGAGCGAGGGCGCACGGCTCTGAAGATATCTTCTGATAGTATTCCAGATTGGCCTTCATCGACGGCAGTCTCAGGGTCTCATTGACAGGACGGAGAACAACGCATCTGTTTTCGCCCCACGCAATCATGAACGGCACATAACCGTCAATGATGAAGAAAGGTGCCTCACGGGAGAAGCCGCAGCTTTCCACGGTAATACCGTCGCCGAATACCGAACTGAGAAAGGAGGACAAAGCCGAGGAAAATTCTTTCTGTTTCATCATTGTTTCATTCATATTTGAATAGTACCATCGTGAATGAAACTTATCAAGTTATAATGAAACTATCAACAAAGTCCGGTATTGACGCCTACCTCAGAAGTTTTATTCGTGCTAAACTCGGGCCATGAAGTACACATCACCCGAACCCCTTGTGGAAATGGCGAGGATTTTCAACAGGAACTCACAGTCTCTATACCTTGTCGGCGGCGCCGTCAGGGATTATCTCCTGGGACGGGAGAACAGCGACTACGACCTGACGACATCGGCAACTCCCAAGGAAGTCAAGGCGATGTTCAGACGGACGATAGACACTGGCATCAAGCATGGTACCGTCACCGTAATCTACAAGGGTGAACACTACGAGATAACCACCTTCCGCACCGAAGGCGATTACTCGGACTCGAGGCATCCCGATTCTGTGACATTCGTGCGCTCACTCGAAGAGGACCTCAAGAGGCGTGACTTCACAATCAACGCCCTCGCAGTCGACATCCTTACGGGCGACGTCATCGACATGCACGGGGGAATCGAAGATCTGGAAAAGGGAATAATAAGGGCCATCGGAGAACCCGGGGAAAGATTCGGCGAGGACGCCCTCAGAATGATGAGGGCCTGCCGCTTCTCCTCGAAGCTCGGCTTCGATATCGAGAAGAAGACCTTAGACGCAATAAGGAAACTCAATAAGACGATTGAGAAGGTATCTGTCGAGAGGATAAAGGACGAAATGGACAAGCTTCTTCTGTCTCCTTATCCGGTGAAGGGCCTCAGGTACATGGAGGAGACGGGACTCATCAGTGTCATACACCCGTCACTCTCCTTATCAGACCATGTATGTGACTCCCTTGAAAGAGCAAAGGAGATGAAGCTTCCCCTCACTTCCCTCTACGCCGTTCTCCTTCATACCCAGCCGGACTCGGTCGTCAGGGAAACATTGAATCATCTCAAGGCCTCCAACACAGAGAAGAAGGAGATAACCCTCCTCTCGGGAGAGTGGTTCACCGACACATCGGACACAGCCCCGGTGAGCATCAGAAAGTACATACAGAGAATCGGAAAGGATATGATTCCTCCCCTCTTCAGAGTGAGAAAGGCCGTCGGAGAGACTGAAAAAGAGGACACCGTCTTCGAAGCCCTCGTACAGCATGAACTGGACAACAACTGTCCCGTTGAGATAAAGGACCTTGCCGTAAAGGGCGAGGACCTCGAGGGCATCGTTGAAAAAGGCCCCGCAATGGGGCGTATGCTGAAGTACCTGTTAGAGTGCGTAATCGAGAATCCCGAAGACAACACGAAGGAGAAACTAATCGAACTCGCGCGTGAGAAGGAGCTTACTCGCGGTTTCTGATGACCTCTGTGTTGTTGGGTTCCAGGCCGAGGTGGATCAGGGCCTCTCTTGCCGCATTCTGCTCGGCGTGCTTCTTGCTCTTTCCCGTTGCAGGTCCGTATGTCTTTCCGTCAACCTCGACGGAAACGCTGAATACCTGCGCATGATCCGGGCCCGTGTGGGATACGAGAGTATATAAAGGAACCTTTCCCTTCTTCTTCTGATAGTATTCCTGGAGCTTTGTCTTGTAGTCCTTGTAGGAAACCTTGTTCTTCAAGACCATCTCGATCTGGGAGGGGATGAATGAAAGGACGAATTTCCTTGCGTCCTCGAGCCCCCTGTCGAGATAGATTGCCGCAATCACGGCTTCCATGGCGTCCGCCTGGATGGCCTTCTTCCTGGCGCCGCCCTGGATCTGTTCGCCGCGTCCTATGAGAAGATAGCGCTCGAACTCCATCTTCGATGCAATCTCGCTCAGCGAATCCTCGCTGACGACGATGGCCTTTATCTTGGAGAATTCACCCTCGTGGTAGACGGGGTAGTAGTTCTCGAAGAGAAACTGGGCCGTAATCAGATCGAGAACGGCATCGCCGAGAAACTCCAGCCTCTCGTTGTTGTCGACCCCGCCTCTTGTCTCGTTGGCGTAGGAGGTGTGGGTGAATGCGAGATTCAGGAGATTTATGTTGTTGAAATCGAGACCGTTGGCCTTCTGAAAACAAATAAGCTCCCTTTCTCTTTCTTCAGTAAGAAAAGGAGCCTTGAGTGAGAGTGAATCCAAGTTAGTTGAGTTCCTTCACAAGATACTTGACAGCGTCGCCGACTGTCTCGAAGCCGTTGGCCTCATCGTCGGAAATAGTAACACCGGTCTCTTCCTCGAGAGCATAGACAAGGTCATATGTATCGAGGCTGTCAGCACCGAGGTCCTTGCGGAATGATGCTTCCATGGTTACCTTATCGGGATTGACTCTGAGCTTCTCAACAACAAGGTTCTTCACTTTGTTAAAGATTTCAGATTCTGTCATCTAATTACTCCTCGTCTTTTGCTACTACAGCCTTACCTGCATAGTAACCGCACTTCGGGCATACGCGGTGAGCGGGGATGAGGTTGCCGCATGTCTGGCATGTTGCAAGGTTTGGAGCCTGGAGCTTCATGTTTGCAGCCTTTCTGGATGCTGCTCTTGATTTTGATGTTTTATACTTAGGAGTTGCCATTTTAAACCTCTCTGTTATCCGTGATAATTAACGGTTTGTAAGTCTATCAAAAGAGTGCACCCTCGTCAACCGAGGGGAACAAACCTCCACTACTATACAGAAACTTCACCCTCCAGTTCAAGTAGAAGCTGGAATAAACATCACCAAAGACCGATAATATTCCGTGTGAAGCTGCTCAGAGAGATATTCCTCATTCCTGTCCACATCTACAGACTCGTCATAAGCCCGCTCAAGGGAGGACGGGTGTGCAATTACACGCCTTCGTGCTCGGAGTATTTCCTCACCTCCGTGAGGCGCTTCGGAATATTCAGGGGAACAGTCATGGGGACAGCGAGAATCCTCAGGTGCCGTCCGCAGTACTTCGGCGGTCCCGACCCCGTTCCCGATGCCTACTCCTGGAAGGGCGTGAAGGACCAGTACATCGTACGCCGTAAGCCGAAGGGATTCGATAAAGAGGTCAAAAACAACATCTGACCTCCATCATGTTACTCAAGCTTTCCGATGGCATCATCCAGCCATGCGATTCTGTTCTTAAGCCATGAAGTAAGATAATCAACCTCACTCTGGTATGTAGTCCTCTCTTCATATCCTGCAGCATTCGGCCAGACATAGCTTCCGAGTATTGTCCAGAGGTTGAAATTCACTGTCGCATCAGTCTTAAGTCTCTCTGCAAGTTGAGATATCGAAGTCACTGTAGAAGAGGAAACGGTGCCGACCAGTGCTTCAAGATCCGACTTCTTTTCGTTCCAGCGTTTCTTCACCGCCTCTACGAAATCCGGATCCTGAAAGAGTCGGCTGTACCAGCCGCTATTCTTTATCCAGAAGCCTTCGTATTGATCACAGCCGTTGTAGTCTATGTTTCCGAATCCTATGTCGAAATCCCAGAGCGGCCCCATATGTATCTTGCCGTCCTTCGGATTGAAATACATGTAAACAGATGAATACCAGCAGGCATCATTATTCTTGGCTACCTCATTCACAAGATACCAGTCGATAAATGAATCTTCATCAAGGTATTTTCTCCACCCTTCTGTATCGTCCTCGAAGTTGTCCCCGTACAGAATCTCTTCAACTTCATTCAGATATTCCTTTATGTTTTCCCATCCCTCATAGTCATCAGGATCCTTGAGAGATATTGCAACATTGTGCGAAGTACGCCAGTTATAAGTTTCATCGAGTCTCTCGTTGACCTCTACTATCCATCCTCCATTGGAAAAATCGGTGACGTCACTTACATCCTTTATGTTGACAATCTGTTTGTCTATCTTGATGCGCTCCGTCAGCATGTAGACACCGTAATATTTTCCGTTGACAATGAGGTTAACTTGCTTTGTATGCGGATTCCAGTCCATGTTGTTGAAAATGTTAGTTCCCATGTAATAGGCAAGCTGATTACGGATGAGCGTCTTATCACAGTAGTTTGCGATTAAGGCATAACTCTTGTGTTTGCCTTTCGCCATATTAAAGAGATTCTGCTTTTCATCAAGTTTTAAAGAGTAGCACTTCTTTGGCATGCCCCAAGAGGAATTTCCTCTTCCCTTGATATCCATCGTAAATGTCGTGTCGTTCTCTGAATCCGAGTTATCGATTATCTGACATTCTGCCGTAGAGTAGCCCTGATCCTTTAGCCATGTCTTCGTCGTTATGTCGTCAACGC
>CAVFVX010000147.1:0-5508 GCA_963626075.1 Acutalibacteraceae bacterium | reverse complement strand
GGAGCTTCGAAGCCGAAGAGGGCTTCAGCTTCCTTCTCGCCGATGAGTCTCTCCTTCTCTATCTTCGTTCCGACGCTCTGCCATATTCTCGCGGCTTCCTTCTTTATGAGCCTCTCGGTGAAATCCTTCACGTCGATACCCCTCAGAGAGAGGAAGAGAAGCGGATTGTCGTCGAGACGGCTTCCTATTGCGTAGAGAACCGCCGCGATGTGCTTGCATATTCTCGTCGGGTCGGGACACGAGCAGGAGAAGTGTATTTCATTGAGTCGGGGAAAGAGGCCTTCGCCCTTCATCGTGAAGAGGTCGCGGTACTCCTTCGGGAACTCGCCCTTCTCGAGAGCGTCGAGGCTCTTGAGCTTGCCCTCCGCTATGGAGACTATCTTCTCGTAGTTCTCCTTCTTCACCGGGTCTATGACGACGGTGACATCGTATGGAGTCTTTCTCGAGCCAACGACCTTCGCATCTACTCTCCCGCCGTTGATGTTGAGATCAACAACGGCATCGGCACGAACATACTTCTTTCCCCTGTCGAGTCTGTTGTAGGCATCGGCATAGTAGTCGATGTTGTCGCACCATGCCTTTCCCCACCATGATGAAGATATCGTCTTCGAGGAGAGAACTATCGGATGATAGTCCTTCTTCGTAGCCTTTCTCGCCTTTTCCCTGAGTTCGGCCTGCGTGGGGGTATGGAAATAACCGTAGTAGCTCATCTGAGGCCTCCTTCAAAACGAATCGCCTCGAGCAGCTCCTTTGACGAAAGCTTCGAGAGGATATCACTGTTGAGGTCGGAGAGGAGGGAATCGGAGAGCGCCTTCTTCTTCTGAATCAGCTCGTCTATCTTCTCCTCAATCGTATCCTTCGATATGAACTTGTACACCATCACCTTCTGCTTCTGCCCGATTCTGTAGGCTCTGTCCGTCGCCTGGTTCTCGACTGCGGGGTTCCACCAGCGGTCGAAGTGTATGACGTTGGTGGCCCGTGTGAGATTGAGGCCGACGCCCGCGGCCCTCAGCGAGAGCACCATGTAGTCCGCTTCCCCGTTCTGGAAGGCCTTCACTATTTCGGTACGTTTCTTTGCCGTGACACTTCCGTCGATGACAAGCCCTCCGGAGCCGAAGACGGAGGAAAGAAGGCTGTCGAGTGCGGGGATGATCTCCCTGAACTGCGTGAAGACGAGGACCTTCTCCCTGTTGGAGTGGATTGTCGACGCAAGGTCCTTCAGAAGTTCGAACTTTCCGCTCTCGCTCTCCTTGTAATTGTTCTCCCCCGAGTACTGGTCGGGATGATTGCAGACGGCCTTGAGCTTTGCAATGGCCGCAAGCACCCTGCCCTTCTTCTCGAATTCGCCTTCGTCCTCGACCATGCTTTTCTCGAGGTCTGCAACGATTCTGTTGTAGAGGATGATCTGCTCCTTCGAAAGCGTTACGAAGAGGTTCGTCTCCACTTTGTCCGGAAGGTCCCTGATTATCGACTTGTCGGTCTTTAGACGCCTCAGGATGAAGGGACTGATTGCCCTCTTGAGAGACGAGAGAGCCTGTATGTCGACGTTCTTCGCGTAGCGGGAGAACTCTGTTCTGTTCCCGAGGAAGCCGGAGTTGATGTAGTCCATGAGGGACCAGAGGTTCATGAGGTCGTTCTCGACCGGGGTACCGGTGAGTATGACGGCATCCTTTCTCGTCATTGCGGAGAGTGCCTTGTATGCCTTCGTCGAACTGTTCTTGATGTACTGCGCCTCGTCGAGAATCACAAGGTCCCACTTCTCTTTTCCGAGTTCCTCGTCCTTCCCCGCAACCCCGTATGTCGTGATGGTAAGGAAACTCTCACTGTCGATTGTACGTCCGGTGCCGTGATAGACAGAGTACCCGATTCCCGGTGTGAAGCGCCTTATCTCGCTCTCCCAGTTGCCGATGAGGGACGACGGGAGCACGAGAAGGACACGCCGAGCCTTCTTCTCCGTCCTCATCTTCTCAAGATACGCAAGAACCTGCACCGTCTTACCGAGTCCCATGTCGTCTGCCAGACAGAAGCCGAAGCCCAGTTCGTTCATGGCATAGAGGTATCTGAAGCCTTCCGTCTGGTAGGGTCTCAGAACAGCGTTGACGCTCTCCGGCACTTCCACATCACGCGATACGGCATCGGCCAGTTTCTCGAGCCAGTTGCGGTCGGAGAACGCTATCTTCACCTTCGTCTTCTTTATTCCCGAGGAATACTTCACGAGGTCCGCAACGCTCATAGGCTCCGAGAACAGGTCGGAGCTCTCGAGAAGCGCCTTCAGCTTGTCCTTATCGAGGGCGACCCAACGCCCTTTGAGGAAGGCAAGCCCCGCCTTGACGTCCAGGAGGCGCTGAGCCTCCTCTTTTGTTATCGCAACGCCTTCATAGACCATCTGGGGCTTTATGGAGATTATCGTCCCGAGCCCCATGTTTCCCCTGCTGACGCTTATTCCGAGTGAGGAGTAGCGTCCCTTCTTACGCCAGAAGTTCGGGATACGGCATTCGATTCCCTCGCTCTCGAAGTCCTGAGCGTGGGAAAGGAAATCGTAAGCTTCCTCCTCGGTGAACCGCACGGGATAGAATATGCGCCCCGACGACACGAGGCCCTTTATGATTTCACTCGAAGAGGAAAGACGGCTTATGGGGGAAATGAGGCGCGAGAGGCCTTCGAGGTCGTCCTTGTACTCCGTAAGCGCAAACCTCAGCGGATAGTGGTGCACCGCCCCGTCCTCGTCCTTTGTCGTATATGTCGCCATGAAGGCAAAGGGGTATGACGTGTCCTTATCCTCCACGAGGTGGAAGTAGATGCGGGAAGGGAACAGGAGGCTCTCGTTCTTCATGTTGAAGTAGATGTCAACGCTCTGCGGGAACGTGCTTATTTCCTTCCTGTAGCACTCGAGAAGAACATCGAGCTGCCTCTTCACCCACTTCCTGTCGACGTAGCGGCTTCCGGGGGCGAACGGGACTTCGCCCGCGATGCGGTCCAGCTCTTCCTTTTCGTATTCCGGCTCGATTTTCTCCCTCTCGAGCTCGATTCCCGTCGAGGAGAGAAGATTGTCGATGAAGAAGGAGGCTATCTCCTTTATGTACTCTTCGGTGATTGATGCGCCCTTCTCGAGCTCTCTGAAGCAGTAGCTGTAGAAGGAGGAAGGAGCAAACTCCTCGCTCTTACCGTCCTGAATAAAACTTTTCTCAGTAAATATGAAGTCCATTGACTTGATTATGAAGGAAGGAAGAACAACTATCAAGGAAAACAGCATCCGACAGCATTGATAATGCTTTGCCTCAGGCGCATAAGAGGCCGCGCCATCGGCTACGTACTCGGAAAGGATTACTGGGGACGCGGCCTTGCCACCGAGGCAGTAAAAGCGGTGACTCAATACCTCTTCAATGAGTCCACCCTCGATTTTCTGACGCTCACGTACTATGACTTCAATACACAGTCAAAACGGGTAAGCGAAAAGTGCGGCTTCAGACCGTACCGGAAAATAATGGTATCAACCCGGAGGGGAACAAGGGAAAGCGGAGTCCTGAACCTTCTCCTGAATCCTTCCGGGAAACTCGATATAGCGTTCCCGGGAAATGGTCTCTGAGTCTCAGTCCGTCTTCCTCGACGCCAGAGCGAGAGCTTCCTTCATTCCCTCCTCGAATCTCTCCGCACTCACGAGAGCGATGCCGCAGTCGTCGCTGAGAACGACAAGCCTCATTCCGCCTGTGAAACCCAGCTTCTCCCTCGCGGCAGCGGGAATGACAACCTGACCGCGGTCATTCATCGTGACGCAGCCCCAGATGTTCTTTCCCTCCGGAGCCGGAGGCACTCTTCCGATTCCATCGACGTTTCCGCCGTTGATAAGGCTGTCGACGGTAACACCGTAGACGGAAGCGAGGCGCGCGCACTTTTCGATGTCGGGGACAGTCGCACCACTCTCCCACTTGGCATACGCCTGACGTGAAATTCCGACCTTCTCCGCAGTCTCCTCCTGCGAGAAGCCGTGGAGATTCCTCAGCATCACAAGGTTGTCCTCAAGCATTCTCTCCTCCTAGAGATCAAGTCTTTCGAAGCGTCTCACCGAAACTCTGTACGAAAACACAGTAACCATCATATAGAGAATACACCCCGCCGCCAGAAGAATGAACTGCAGTCCCGAGTAATCGTCAAGCCACATGCACCCGGGTAGATGATGCACCGTCTCACCGAGTGATACTGTAAGGAAAGCCGTGACTGCATACTTCAGAAACGGAAGCCCGAGCCCGTACGCCGTTCTGAAGAATCCCGACACAAACATCCGGTTGAAGAGAGCGAATATGACGAGCACCAGGGCAAGGGCGAAGCCGTTTGCATTCATCATCGGATTGGAGAGATACACTTCAGAAGCGCTGAAGAAAACAGCCCGGAAAACGGAAACGGCAGTCATCAGAACGAATGCGCCCATTTCGATGAGACACACGAAAAGGTACTTCCCTTTTACACAGTCCCTCTTCGGAACGGGAAGAAGAACGGAAAAGAGAATATCTCCGTTCTCCCTCGCCTTCTGGAAACTCTGGAAGAGCCCCAGCGTCACGAAGAACGGCGCGCACAGTACCGGATAGCCGGGAACAAGGAAAAGAAAGGAAAACAGGACAAAGACGAATGACAGCGGGTGGGAGGAGAGCCTTATCTCCTTCATGAGGAGTTTACGCATTCTCTTCCTCCCTTTCGAGACGGAGGAACGTATCCTCGAGACTCTCATCTGCTGCAGAATACTCCGAAATAAAGTCCTTCCTGGAGCCGGAGTACACGATTCTCCCCTTCGATATGTACACGATGTCGTCGGCGCATTTCTCGATATCCGAAATGATGTGCGTCGAGAAAAACACGGCGGCACCGTCATCTCTGAGAGTCCTGAAGAGCGTGAGGATTTCATCCCTTGAAAAGGGATCGAGCGAGCTCGTGGGCTCGTCGAGGATGAGAATCTCCGCACTGTGAGAGAGAGCAAAAAGGAGATTGCACTTTACCTTCATGCCCTCTGAGAGCTCTCCCGTCTTTCTGTCTTCCCTGAGGGAGAAAAGAGACAGGTACCGTCTGTATGCATCTTCGTTCCAGTTGTCGTAGAACTCTCTGACGACTGCTGCAATGTCCCGGATACGCTTTCCGGGGTACCAGCTCACCGTTCCCGTCGAATACCCTGTACGGCTCTTGAAGTCTCTCTCGGACTCCGTGACGGGACGCCCTCTGTAGAGAATATCTCCACCGTCCGGATGGATAAGGTTCAGTATGGCTTTGATTGTCGTACTCTTCCCCGCCCCGTTGCGACCGATGAATCCCGTAATCCTCCCCTCTTCAAGCGCAAAGGATACGTCCCGGAGTCTGAATTCCGGCCAGCTCTTTGAAAGATTCCTCACTTCGAGAATACTCATACACATTCCTTCCTTCATATTTGTATGAATATTGTAATTCTTAGCTGCATAAGCCTCAAACAACCGGAGTTTACACGATGAAACGTATTATGTTATGTCAAGTTGCATTCACGATTAC